>NZ_JBFGZY010000141.1:0-10272 GCF_041586535.1 Psychromonas sp.
CGGTCAAATAAAGCCAGTACGCAGATAGGTTAATCGCCTTAGAAACAAAAAACACGGGAGAGGGGCTGGATTATAGATAGCTTCATTAAATTGCTAACTCAATGAAAAAATAATTCAGTATCTTCAGCTCGCAGCCAGTCTCTTATGCAAACAGAGCCGTTCAAGTCAGTGTTCGGCTCTCTTATTGAAATTTAATTTAGCGACACGCACAGTGAAACACGAACTTCGAGTAGCGAACGATTAAGTTCGCCGCTTTTCCGCAACAACCGCCTTTGTGTTCAAATGCCCCCTTCCTCTGACGCGATGATTTTTAATGTAATTGATTATAAATACTTATTTTAAAAAAAAGAGCGTTGTAATTTAGCCTTATTTATTGGTTTTTTAAATTTTTTGTGATAATTATATCAAAATAATAAAAACGGGTTGAGGTATGTTTGATGGCCAGGCAGGAAAAGATATTTCAACTGATTGATGCTTTATTAATGTGGGAAGGTCAATTCAATGCAAGCGATCTGATGGAACTTTTATCTGTCAGCCGGGGGACCGCGCAAAACAGCATTACAAGCTATAAAAAACAATTTCCAAATCATTACGCCTACAGCCAATCTGCAAAAACCAACCTTGTAAGCGAATTTTTTAGCGCCCATCACTGGCAGGGTAACTTTCGCGACTATCAGCTGTTATTGGGCAAAAAATCATCCAGCAATTTAACCGATATTGATACTGTTTGCAGTCTGCACAATCCGCTTCACCATAAAACCCTGCGTATTTTAAACCATGCCTGTCGAAAAAAGCTTACCTTAGAAGTCGATTATGGCTCGCTCAGTGATGCCGGTAATGTTGATGGACGGATCATTGCGCCACACAACATAGTGATGGATGGGCTGCGTGCCCACGTTCGTGCATATTGTTTTAAAAATAATGCTTACCGGGATTTTATTGTCGGACGTTTTCGCAGTATGCCGATTGTTGAAGATAGAGTGACGGGGACGATAGGCCCTGAATTTGACGTCAATTGGAATACCCGTGTTGAGCTGGTTATCTGTGCCGATCCCGCCTTGTCGCACTCACAAAAAGAAAATATCGAAATGGAATATCAAATGGTTAATGGACAACGCATTGTCGAGACGCCTGTTGCATTACTGCCTTATGTGATGAAACGCTTAAGACTTGATACCCGCCAGCAGACACCCGAAGCGCAGCAGCTGATCATTGAGCCTGGTTGTTACAAAAAGATAAAAGGCTATTTGCCACATTAATTGAATTGTTGCGTCATCTTCGAGGTGTTTAGTCGAGGATCTCAGACCGGTAGCGTAAAAAATGCTGAATCGGTGAAACGGTTATACCGGCTTGCACAAAGAAAGCCATGTTAAGGGTAAAAAGAACAGTGCGGTAAACAAGGTAAAGACCTGTTTAATTATTTTACATGTTGTTATCGACAGTATTGGGCATGTTGAAGTTTGCGAGTAGGGTAGTTGTTGTCAAGGAGAGACCATGAAAGATTTATCACCATCAGATTTGAAAAGAAATCAACCAGTAATAAAGCACATAGCACACCCGGCAAAGGACGGTATAAATCATCAATCTGTAAAAGCTCACTTACTAGAAGTTGGTAAGCTTTCAGGAAATTTTGCGAAAAAGATCAATCAGCAGAAGGCTGGAGAGCTGATCGGCTTGTTGCATGACTTTGGGAAATACAGTCAGGCATTTCAAGTTTATATAAAATCTGCTGCGGGTTTAATAGACTCGGGCGATCAGGAATATGTGGATGCTAAAGCGTTAAAAGGGAAAGTCGATCATTCTACTGCGGGTGGACAATATTTGAATGATCAGCTGCTTTCAGTCTTTCAGAGACAATATAGCGAGTTTGCAACTATTGAAGCAGAGCTCGCTTTTATTATGATTCAGACATTAGCGCAGAGTATTGTTTCGCACCATAGTGGGCTTATTGATAGCCTGCCCGAACAACAAGGTAAATGTTTCGGGGAGAGAATAACGAAATCAGATAAAGATACACACCTATCAGAATGCGTAGAACAGGTTGATAGTGAAGTATTAGAAAAAGTAAAAAAATTAATTGCTCCTGAATTGATAAAAGAGATGGTTGAGCCATTAATTAAATTAATGCAAAGTCAGCAGAATGATTTTGACATTAGCGATCTCTCTAAGTACTTTTATTTAGGCTTACATAGCAAGTTTATGTTTAGCTGTTTAATTGATGCCGACCGTATTAGCAGTGCTGATTTTGAGCTTCCTGAGAATGCTCTGCTTAGAACTACAAACAAACCGGATTGGGAGCTTGTTTGTCATAGAATTGAAAAATTTGTTGAATCACTTTCTGTCCGCAATCCAATCGACGAGATTAGAAAAAAAATCTCTAATAATTGTAAGAAGAGAGCTGACGATCCCCAGGGTATTTTCAGTTTAACCGTGCCGACAGGCGGTGGTAAGACCTACTCCAGTCTGCGTTATGCCGTGCAGCATGCTAAAAAACATCAGTTAGATCGAATTATTTATATTATCCCTTACACCTCTATTATTGATCAAAATGCTCAGGCCATTCGAGAGGTTATTGAAACAGAGGACGATAACGATTCCTGGATATTCGAGCATCACTCAAATATTGAGCCTGAACAACAAACGTGGCGCAGTAAATTGGTTAGCGAGAACTGGGATGCTCCGATTGTTTTAACAACCATGGTGCAGTTTTTAGAAACTCTGTTTAGTGGTGGTACGCGGGGGATTAGGCGTTTACATCAACTCGCCAATAGTGTGCTTGTTTTTGATGAGATCCAAACTTTACCAATCAATTGTACTCACCTTTTTTGCAATTCTATAAATTTCCTAAATGCGCATTGCAATACAACCGCTGTCTTATGTACCGCCACTCAGCCCCTATTAAATCAATTAAAGCATCCAGAAAAAGGGCAGTTACAACTTCTAACTGAAAATGAACTCATGCCTAATGTAGTTGAACTATTCCAAGATTTAAAGCGTGTAGAAGTCCTTGATAATACTAAAGCAGAAGGGTGGTCGTTAGATGAAATAACACAACTCGCATTAGAAGAACTGGAGGTTAAACAAAGCTGCTTAATTATTGTAAATACTAAAAAATGGGCACAGGAGCTTTATGTTTCAATTACCGGATTTGAAGCGGTCAATAACAGTAAAGTATTTCATCTAAGTACCTCACAGTGCCCTGCGCATAGGAAAAAATTATTAAATGAAATTAGAGGCAGACTTGATCAAGGCCTACCAACGCTGTGTATCAGTACGGCTTTAATTGAAGCAGGGGTTGATGTTGATTTTAATTCGGTTATTCGTTTTGTAGCTGGTCTTGATTCAATTGCGCAAGCTGCGGGGCGTTGTAACCGTAATGGACGTTTAGATACAGCAAAGGTCATGGTGATAAATCCTGATCAAGAACATATTGATTTATTAGTCGATATTAAACAAGGCATAAACAGCACTAAAAGAATATTCAATGAGTTCAAGGGACAAGATCTATTAAAACCGGAAATAATGAAGCAATATTTTGAATATTATTTCTTTGAGCGTGCCAAAGAGATGGATTATCCCTTAACAGATAAAAAAGTAGGAAAGGGAGATAGTATCTTAAATCTACTCAGTGTTAACGCCCTGAATCGATACAAAAATGCTTCGCCTTTAAAGTTACAACAATCCTTTATGACGGCTGGCAAAGCATTTAAAGCAATTGATGCCCCAACAAAATCATTAATAGTCCCTTTTCAAGAGGGGCAAAATTTGATCACTGAACTCTGCTTGGCTAGCAAGCAGTTTGATGCCAAGAATTATTTTGAATTAGTTAAAAAAGCACAAAAATACAGCGTAAATTTATTCCCATACATTTGGCAGAAATTGGAAGAGCAAAATGCCATTATTGAGTTGAAAAATGAACAAGGTGAGGGAGATGGAGTCTTTTATCTTAATGAACGGTTTTACAGTGATGAATTTGGTGTAGATACAGAGGTATGTGCAAGCCAGCAATATTTAGGGTGTTGATACGAGATAAAGCAAAATGAGGAATAACAATGAAGAACAGTATCAGTTTTAAAGTCTCGGGGCGGTATGCATTGTTCACTGACCCCATCACGAAAGTTGGAGGTGAAAAATGTTCGTATCATCTGCCTACGTATGAAGCGATAAAAGGTGTCTTGAAGTCTATTTATTGGAAGCCAACACTGACTTGGTATGTTGATCGAGTAAGAGTAATAAAACCTTTAAGAACCCAAACCAAAGGCACCAAACCGCTTAATTGGGGCGGGGGTAATAGTTTGGCGATTTATACTTTTTTACATGACGTCGAATATCAAGTGGAAGCGCATTTTGAATGGAATGAATATCGCACTGAACTGGTTAAAGATCGTATTGACGGTAAGCACTACAGTATTGCCAAACGCATGCTAGAAAAGGGCGGACGGCAGGACATATTCTTAGGGGTACGAGATTGCCAGGCTTATGTTGAACCTTGTGAATTTGGTGAGGGCAAAGGCACTTATGATGCACTTGAGGAGCTGGGATTTGGTTTAATGTTTCATGGGTTTGATTACCCAGATGAAACTGGAAAAACAGATGAGCAAGGTAATGCAGATGAAAATGGTGAATATCGTTTACACAGTCGGTTTTGGCACGCTGTAATGAAAAAGGGGGTCATCGAGTTCCCGCACCCTAAGCAGTGCACAATCAAGCGATTTGTTCGCAATATGGAACCAAAAGATTTCGAATTAGGTGCTAGCGTCCAATCAGTTATAGATATGGAGGTTGAATTATGAGTTGGATGGCGAAGTTATATGAAACTTATGAGCAAGGCCAATTATTGCCTATATCAGATGACGAAAAACCAATGCCAATTTCTCATACTTTGCAAAATGCGCATATCAATATTGTTATTGATGGGGGGGGAAATTTCTTACGTGCAGAGGTACTTGAAAAAACTCAAATCATATTGCCGGCTACTGAGAAATCAGCAGGTCGTAGTAGTGGATTAGCACCTCACCCTTTAGCAGATAAAATTCAATATGTGGCTGGTGACTACAGTGTATTTGGCGGTTTGAAACAAAATGGTTTTGCTTTATATAAAGAACTTTTAACTGCTTGGTGTGAATCTCCGTATGCACACTTATTAGCAAAGGCGGTATTGAACTACGTATCAAAAGAGAGTGTTATTGCAGATCTTGTTCAACACAAGATAGTGTTCCAAGAAAATAGTGTGTTATTAACGAAATGGACTGATGAAAGTGAAGTACCGAAGTTGTTTAAAGTATTACCTAAAGAGAAAGGGACGCTTGATCAAGGTTCTGCGTTAATTTGCTGGACTGTTGAAATTCCAACACAACAAAGTAGTAAAACGTGGTTAGACAGTTCATTGCAGCAAAGCTGGATTGATTTTGATAGCTCAGATGCTGGTGAGTCTGGGCTGTGCTTTGTAAAAGGAGAGCAAAGTGTACTTGCTATTAATCATCCCGCCAAAATACGACATTCAGGTGACAAAGCTAAATTGATATCAGGAAATGATCTTGATGGTTTTACATTTAAAGGGCGCTTTACTGATACAAGGAAAACTGCTACTTCTAAAGGCTATCAAGCAGCTGGCATTGGTTTTGATGTCACACAAAAAGCGCACAACGCATTACGTTGGTTATTGAGCAGACAAGGTTTTCGAAATGGAGATCAAGCTTATGTTAGTTGGGCTGTTTCAGGAAAACAACTTCCAGAGCCAATGGCAGATCCTTTTTCATCTATGTTTTCTCATGTTCCATATGTTGAGTCTGAAGCCGATCATACGATAGATCTAGGTTACGAATATGCGCAAATTCTGAAACGCTATATGTCCGGTTTTATCGGGAAGGAAAAATTACAAGTGCATGAAAGTATTGCGATAATAGGGTTTGATTCGGCAACGCCGGGGCGCATGGGCATTATCTATTATCGAGAAACGATAGCTCAGGAATTCATAGATACTCTAACAAAATGGCATGAGGATTTTGCCTGGCCTCAGCGTCAAAAACGAGAGTTAGAAAATGGTGGGAAACAAGTTTCGCAGACGTTCTGGCCAATATCTGCCCCTGCACCCTATAAAATTTTCTCTGCTGTTTATGGCGAAAATAGTGAAACACTGAAAAAAAATCTGATGGAACGTCTTATACCTTGTATTACAGAGGGTAAGCCAATTCCTATGGATATTGTCAATTATGCAGTTAAACGAGCCACTAACAGGGTGGCTTATCAAAGTAGTGACACTTGGCTTTGGGAGCAAAATCTAGGTATTGCTTGTGCTTTATATAAAGGATTTTGTAAAAGAACCGCCAATACAAACATTAATAAGGAATATCAAATGGCATTAGAAGAAGATAATAACTCAAGAGACTATTTGTATGGCCGGTTGTTGGCGGTCGCAGAGCGTATTGAGCAGGTTGCATTAAGCGTCAGTGGTGAAACAAGAGCGACGACAGCGGAGCGCATGATGCAGCGTTTTGCCGATAGGCCCTTTAGTACATGGCGAAACATTGAACTGGCATTAAGACCTTACATGCAACGGTTACAAAATTCGCGCGCTGGATTTTTAGTTAACCGACAAAAGGAATTAGATGAGATTCAAAATGCCTTTAATGTTGATGATTTCAAATCAGAAAAAGCATTAAGTGGTGAGTTTTTATTGGGATTTCACTGCCAGCGTTTAGCATTAAGAGCCAAAAAAGAAACACCAGAAATGAATGAATCAAATTAAAGAGAGGAATCACAATGAGCTTACAAAATAAAATCGACTTTGCAGTTATATTTTCCGTCAAGAATGCTAATCCAAATGGTGACCCATTAAACGGTAATCGTCCACGTACAGATTATGACGGGTTTGGTGAAGTAGCAGATGTTTGTTTAAAAAGAAAAATTAGAGATCGTTTACAAGAGCAAGGTGAAAGCATTTTTGTTCAATCCGATGCAAAGAAAACCGATGCTATGCCTAGTTTACGAGAGCGCGCCATTTCAAGTGAAGTTGGGTTGGGTAGCGCAGCGTTTAATGCTAAAAAAACAAACTCCGCTGATGCAATTAAATTAGCCTGTGAAAAATGGTTAGATGTCCGCACGTTTGGGCAACTATTTGCGTTTAAAGGAGAGACGAAAGAAGGTGTTTCAATTGCCATACGTGGCCCGGTAACAATTCAACCTGCTTTTAGTTTAGAACCGATAAGTATAACCAGTACGCAAATTACCAAAAGTGTTAATGGTGAGGGCGATGGCAGCAAAAAAAGCTCAGATACAATGGGGATGAAGCATCGAGTTGATAATGCTATCTATGTTACCTTTGGTGCAATGACGCCGCAATTATCTGAAAAAACAGGCTTTAATAATGATGATGCCGCGAAAATAAAGGAAATTTTACCTAAGTTATTTGAAGGCGACGCTTCTTCAGCCCGACCTGAAGGCTCGATGGCGATTGAAAAAGTCATTTGGTGGGAACATAACTCTAAATCAGGCCAATACTCCTCAGCAAAAGTGCATCGAACCTTAAGTGTTGAACCTGATGGCACAATTCAGTTTACAAATTTAGCTGGATTAGAGCCTGAAATTATAGAAGGTTTCTAAAAAATGAATCAGGATCTCCGCTTAATGCCACTCTCTGCCCTGCAGCATTACGCCTTTTGTCCGCGTCAATGTGCGCTTATTCATAATGAGCAAGCATGGGCTGATAATTATTTAACTGCTCAGGGGCATTTATTACATAAACGGGTAGATAGTGGAGATCCTGAAACACGTAATGGCATAAAGTTTGAGCGCGCAGTGATGGTCAGTGCTGAAAAGTTAGGCTTGACGGGTAAATTAGATTTAATCGAAAAAGACTTAAAAACAGGAAAACTTACACCTGTAGAGTACAAAAAAGGTAAAGCGAAAGCGGGTAATTGGGACAAAATACAACTTTGTGCTCAAGGGCTCTGCTTAGAAGAAATGACAGGACAAACCATTGAAGAAGGCTATCTTTGGTACTGGCAAACCAGAAAGCGGGAATTTGTTGCGTTTGACAAAAACCTTCGTCAGCAGACACTTGATGTGATCCTGCAGGTAAAAAATATCTTTTTGTCCGGTTCGTTACCTAAGCCGAAGTACGAAAAAAAATGCAAAGCCTGTTCGTTATTTGATATTTGTAATCCCCAATTAATAGAGCATGACAATAGTGCTAACTACATAAAACAACTTTTTAGTCGGGACTAGCTATGAAAAAACTGCAAAATAGTCTGTATCTAACCAAAGATAAACTGTACGCCCACAAAGAACGCGAAGCGATTGTTATCAAGCAAGAGAAAGAAACCTTATTAAAATTGCCGATTCACTCCATCAGTAATATTTTTTGTTTCGGTCAAAGCACTGTATCGCCCGCATTAATGGCTCATTGTGCTGAAAATAATGTCAATCTTGCTTATTTTGATCTTTTTGGCCGTTACCAAGCGCGAATTCAGGGACGGCAATCTGGTAATGTATTACTTAGGCGGGCACAATACCGACGAAGTGAAAACGATCCAATAGAAATTGCTCGTGTAATGGTTGCTGCAAAGATTCAAAATTATCGTAGTTTATTGCAAAGGCAAATTAGAAATCATGGTGAAAATGAGCCTGTACAAGCTGTCATAAAAACATTGAGATTTTCAATTGAACAGATAAAAAACAGTAAATCATTAGAGAGTATTAGGGGCTTTGAAGGTGATGCAGCAGCACAATATTTTTCAGTATTTCACTACTTAATTAAAATTTCTCTACAAAAATCATTTACATTTAATGGGCGAAATAAACGACCGCCTAGGGATCCAATTAATGCTATGTTATCACTGTTATATAGTGTAATTGGACAAGATATTAGCGGTGCATTACAAGCAGTTGGACTTGATCCGCAAATTGGTTTTTTACATGTGGATAGACCGGGGCGGGATAGTTTAGCTCAGGATGTAATTGAAGAGTTTCGAGCTTATTTGGGTGATCGGTTAGTTTTAAGTTTAATCAATCGGCAACAAATAAAAATTACAGATTTTGAAACAGAAAGTAGTGGTGCAGTTAGGTTGAAAGATGATGCAAGGAAAATATTATTCAGTGCACTACAACAAAGAAAACAAGAGGTAATAATGCATCCTTTTTTGAAAGAAAAAGTCGAAATCGGATTATTACCGCACATACAAGCTATGTTATTGGCTAGGCATTTGCGCTCAGATCTTGAATTTTATCCACCATTTTTAAGTCGTTAAAAGGAGATTATATGTTGGTTTTAGTTACCTATGACGTTTCTTTTGATGATGGTAGTGGTGCAAAACGATTACGGCGCATCGCTAAAATATGTCAGGATCACGGTGTAAGAGTACAATATTCTGTATTTGAATGTGATGTAGATCCTGCGCAGTGGGTACTTTTTAAAGCAAAACTTTTTGACGTTTATGATAGCAAGATAGATAGTCTTCGTTTTTATAAGCTTGGTAAGAACGGGCAAAATAAAATTGAACATTATGGTGCTAAGCCAAGTTTCGATATGTTTAAAGATCCTTTGGTGATTTAGCGCTAACCCTGAGTGCTCTTTAAAAACTTGAAGTGTTAGCGGATATGTAACTTATTGAAAGGTAATGTTATCTCCGCTAAAATAAGATTTGTCTTTATTGATAGCTAAAAATATCGGATGTTAGCGAAAATCATCATTATGCATTAGATATAGCAAGTGATTCAAGAAAGGCGATTCGTGCCCGCACGAGCACGTGGATTGAAACTTATGGGTTGCCATTGCAGAGGCAAGTTTATTTAATTCGTGCCCGCACGAGCACGTGGATTGAAACCATGTTTTGTTGTTGCCGTCGTACATGCACCAAAATTCGTGCCCGCACGAGCACGTGGATTGAAACTTCCCAGCGACTTCTATCTGGGTGACAACATTAATTCGTGCCCGCACGAGCACGTGGATTGAAACTTTTACGGTTATTTTAATATGACCGTTTTCGGCATTCGTGCCCGCACGAGCACGTGGATTGAAACTTTACCATTGGGGATATTCACAAACATCGAGCGAATTCGTGCCCGCACGAGCACGTTGATTGAAACCCGTCAGGTTCGCGGCCCTGCAATGGGATTCACCATTCGTGCCCGCACGAGCACGTGGATTGAAACCTAGCAGGTATCGCCAAAGCACAAGACAGCCTCATTCGTGCCCGCACGAGCACGTGGATTGAAACTAACAACTTAGCCAAGTGTGTTGCAAAGCTGTTTATTCGTGCCCGCACGGGCACG
>NZ_JBFGZY010000142.1:0-10156 GCF_041586535.1 Psychromonas sp.
CGCTTAAAAATTCGTGGCGGCAGGTAGTGCCGACACGTTAAACGCTTGTAAGAGGTTTTAGAAGACTAACGCAACTTAATGTTGCAATGCCTAAACCGTTGACGACAAGAATCACCTTGCTTTAGCTGGGTGAGCTTCAACCAACCACTGTCCTGTAAAAGGTGAAGCCCCGCTGTTTTGCCTGCCAGGTAAGAGATGATATCACCGGCCATACTGGCAAATCCCGGCGGACTCCAGATAATCAGGGCATCACAATCTAATTCAGGGTCAAAAATATCACCAGAGTGGCACTTAAGTTCAGTCATAATCTACGCCCAATATTTAACAAATAATCTACAGAGTCAATCACCTAAACCATCAATTTAGCCGAAAAACGGGCTTTCCAGGTCGATAACTCTGCACAAAAAGGGCAATATACAGAAGAGTTAATATACCCATGTTACTTAAAAATACTTTGTTAGGCGCGGGCTCGGAGACTGGACCAAGACGCAACATGGGGTGATGGTTATTCCCTTTTCGATTGTTGCAACGCAGAACTGGTTTTCGAACTAGCGCCCCGTAGGGCAGGATAACTTGTACCAATCTGCATTGCTGACTTTGCATCTTGATCTATCATGGGTATAAAACCGTCGTGTTTTACAGCTTGAGCTTGGCAATAAAATCATCGGATTGGGCAATGGCAACATTCATCTCATTGATCAGCTGCTCAATATCCACTTTCAGCTTGCTAAACTCCCCCTGTAACCCCGCCACAGCACGGGTATTCAGATTATGCTTAAGGTAGAGCATGTTATCCCGCAGCGCAGCCAGCACCGGTTCCATCTTAGTTTCGGAGCGATGCATGGCGGCAAGTAACTGCTTGTAGTCTGATTGCGTCTGTCTGAGCTTGTTACGGCTGTCTCTTCTGAGACTGGTCGAGGTATACTGCTCCAGCTCCTCCTCCCATTCATCAAACAGAGCCTGCGCTACATCTTCAATCTTATCGATATCTGCTGATACATCAGCAGCAGCTTGTTCACTATCTTCATAAGCATTTCTGGCTGCGTTGTAGGCAATTTCCAACTCGCCGCCGTCAAACCCGGTAAGTAGTGTTAGCTGGTCAAGCGCAGAACTAAACTGTTGTTGTGCTTCCTGTTGTGAAACCTTGGCATCTTCAACCCGATCAACCAGAATTTCCCGTTTATGCACGCCTATTTTTTCCATCGCACTATAATAAGCGCTTGAACACGCCGTCAAGAACAGCACAGCCAGCAATAAATTGATTTTGAGTAAGTATTTAATATTGTTTCTCCCTGTGTGGGTTTATCTGAGTCCCGGATCTGGCTTTGGCCACAATGGGGATGATTTAATAGCGGAGGAAAAACGCTCCTTTCCCCCAAAAAATATTTTTTAGAGGCCCACCTGCTGCAAAACCTCATCTGAAAATGAGAACACACTTAACTTACCTTCTTCATAAAGGCCATAACTGGCAACATAACCACCTTTAGGAAAGGTTATCGAGCCGGGATTAAAGATAAACTGCCCGCCATTTTGTTCTGCTACCGGAATATGGGTGTGGCCATAAGCCAGCACATCACCCGCTTTAAGCGGCGGCCGATTATCACTATTGTAGATATGACCATGGGTTAAGAAAATACGTGTACCATTTTCCAGCAGGATCCATGAATAGGTCTCAAGCATGGGAAAGTCAAGTAACATCTGGTCAACTTCGCTGTCGCAGTTTCCACGAACAGCCAAAATTTCATCTTTATAGTTATTCAGCAGCTGCGCAACCGCTGCAGGTTGATAGCCTTGCGGAACCGGATTTCTGGGGCCGTGATTCAACAGATCCCCGAGCAGCACCAGATAATTAGCACCGGAAGCCTGATACTTTTCCAGCACCAACTCTGTGGTTGGTAATGAGCCATGCAGGTCCGAGGCAAAAAACAGCTTCATGTGGCTAATCTCCTATTCTTTTTTTTCTATGGCAAACACCTTCAAGGTGCAGCCTCGTGCACCTTAACATGGTTTGAGCCTGTTTCTCTGTGTTAAGCATCCAATGCCATACCGTTTAAAACAATATTGTTATAACTCACTATACCGATAATTTTACCATCTTCAATAACAGGTGCACGACTGACGCCAAAGCGCTCAAATAAACGCGCGCAGTATTTGACATTCATTTCGGGCGCGACAGAAAGCGCGGGTTTAGTCATGATTTCATAAATATTAGTGCGCTCACAAGAACGATTCTGTGCCAGCACTTTTTTGGCAATATCATTCATCAAAACGATACCATATTCATCATCGTCGTGACGCTTGTTTACGACCAATGCCTTTACGCGATGTTTGCGTGCCAACCGAATCCCCTCTTTCACATCTGTAATACCGTCAACCATGACATAGGAATCAGACATAACATCTCTCACTCTAATAACCTTTTGCGCGTTCATAGCTCATCCTCTACGACCTTAGTTAATTTCTCAACCTGATGGGCAACACCGACTGCATCTTCAATATCAATTTGAATGGCAATCCCCTGCCCCGGCTCCTGATCAAACTCTCCGACCCGGTCAATTGTTTCTAATATCTGTCTGGACAGATGCTCCTCCACCACAAATAATAAAACATCCTTCTGCACATCCAGGGTCAAACCGAAAAAGGTGGTTTTTTGATTTAATCCTTCCCCTCTTGCATTATTAATGACGGTTGCGCCAGTGGCTCCTGCAGAGCGCGCCGCATCTAAAACAGCATCTGTCCTTGCATCTTCTACAAAGGCAATTATTAGTTTAAAGCGCATTCTCATTCTCCTTTGAATCTGCTTTTGAGTTTAACCATTGCGTAATTTGGGCATATGCCATGACTGAAATGATTGGAAATAAGCTGGCAAAAGCGATCAATCCAAATCCATCAATAACCGGATTTCGTCCCGGCACGGTGGAAGCTAATCCCAGACCTAATGCCGTAACTATTGGAACAGTGACTGTTGAGGTTGTCACACCACCGGAGTCATAGGCCAGCGGTATGATCAGTTTTGGCGCAAAATAGGTTTGTATTATAACCACGACGTAGCCAACCATAATGTAATAATGAATAGGATCACCGACCACTATCCTGTAACTCCCCAGTGAAATACCAAAGGCAACACCTAACGCTACTGCAACCCGCAATCCATTTACGCCAATGGCACCACCGGAGACCTGATTCGCTTTAAGCGCAACAGCAATTAATGAAGGCTCTGCAATGGTTGTGCTGAATCCGATAGCAAATGCAAACAGATAAATCCAATAATAGTCAATCCAGCCCAGGGAAGTTGTGATGTCATCTTTAAAAGAGTAAAGAAATTCCGGCGCGGTAAGCTGCTCCGCCATGGTTTCACCCAATGGAAAAAGTGCCATTTCCAGTCCCAATAAAAACAGAGATAAGCCCAAAATTACATAGAAAAAACCCAAAATAACCCTTAGTAAATTGGCTATCGGCTTTCTTAACACCGCGATTTGAAATCCAAAAATAATCGTCGCAATAGGCATCACATCAACGACGGTACTGATAAAGGTATTGATAATGTGAGCCAGACTTATCATGATAGAACCATCCCGTAAATCATTACAAACATCATCGGTAACAGCGAAGCAAATGCAATCAAACCAAAGCCGTCCAACATAGGGTTTCTACCTTTAATTGATGACGCCAACCCCACCCCCAAAGCGGTCACAAGAGGGACTGTGATAGTAGATGTGGTCACTCCGCCGGAGTCATAGGCGATACCGATAATGGTTTGCGGGGCAAACCATGTCAGCACAACCACGCCGAGGTAACCGCCGACAATCATTATATGAATAGGCCAGCCTTTAAGAATACGCACCACCCCCAGTACAATCGCCGAGCCTACTGACAACGCTACCGTAACTCTCAAGCCGTTAGCGTAATCCTTCATTGCTGTAATAGTTTGCGGGATCACGCCACCTTTTGCTGCTACCTCAGCTGCTTCACGAGCCACAGCAGTTAATGCCGGCTCAGCTATGGTGGTTCCGAACCCCAGACAAAATGCGAATAAAATCAGCCAGAAGAGACTGCCTTTGCGGGCGAAAGATTTCGCCATACTTTCGCCTATCGGGAATAACCCCATATTTAAACCGAAAATAAAAAAGGTCAGACCGAGGACAACAAAAAGTAAGCCGATAAGAATCGATAATATATTTGGCAGGGGCTCTTGTAACACAATCAATTGAAAAAAAGCGATTACGCATATGATAGGCAGAAGATCACGCAAACTTGCCAGCATTGCTTTTAATAATGCCACCAGTGCTTTCATGACCTCCTCCCTTTCAATTTTCTCCTATTCTTAGGTTGTCCAAATATTCAAATGATGTCCACTACTATCTCTTTTATTTCACATAAATGAGATATTTATCAGTTAGATATGCCCTAATAAATTGTTTCTGAACGCTTTGAGTTATGTCCACGCGTTTGTTGCCAATCTCCTTCAGATAAAACTAAGTTGCGAATTTGGGCAATATCTTCATTCAACCTTAGCAGTTGATGAACAATCATTAACTCCTCTCCACACATTTTAAGTGATAAACCAGATAGCTGTTCTGCAACTGCCTGATTGCTACAGCGCGAAGGTTTAAAGCCCGGTACAGTAAGGAACTCTTCTAACTCAGACAACTGCCGGCTTAGCTTTTCGCCCATTTTATCCATCACAGGTAGCACTGTGCTTGAAGTAATTTGTCCCCTATGCGAGGCCAAGGCGGAGAGGTGGGAGAGATAGGCATGTAAACGCCCTGTCAATAAGTACAACGTTGAAGCTTCTGACTGTTTCGAGCGTGGCTCAGCCAATAATGCCTGCCAGTGCTCTACTAAATTCGCCTCGCTTGAGTGAGCTTGAAAGCGCGCCATCCGATACTCTTCATTTTCAACTCTCTGCTGATTTAAATACTGCATAAATATCGCCTGCTGGTATGCACAGATATGATTCAGGTTGGCAGCTACCACAGAACGGGAACGTTTTTTTAACCAGTCAGGCCATAAATAACGAAGCGCTAAAAAGACAATACCGGCGGCAAAGGTGGTGATGAGTATTCGCTTGATAAATAAAGCTTCAGCATCCAGGCCATAAAACTGCAAAATAATCACCACATAAATAGAAACACAGGCGACGGCAATACTGTACCTGTGCTCCAGGTACCAGAAAAAGAAAAATTTAGCGATAGCTGCAATGCCGATCAGAGCTAGAATTGGCAAGTTGAGCAGATACAAAGCTGTCGCAAGACCAATCCCCAATAGCGTGCCTAGAATACGCTGAATAAGTCTTAATTTACTTGCAGAAAAAGTAGGCTTAGTAATAAATAACATAGTCAGTAACAGCCAGTAATTTTGACTATCAGCCGGCAGTAACTGAATAATTATGTAGCCAAAAAACATGCAGGTGGTTAAACGGGCTGCATGGCGAAACAAAGGAGTGTCCGGTGTTGTAAAGAGTCTCCAATAGTGATGCCAGCCTAAGCGTTTTTGCTCATCAAACAAGAACCGAGGCGAAGGAAATGGTGTGTGGCTCTGAGTCAACTCACAAACTTTTTTCAGGTTTTCCAGTAAAAAAACAAGTTGAATCGCACAAGATGCACTAAAAACCTGGCGCTTTGCCAGTCGTTCCGTGCTTTGCTGTAGCTCATATAATTCACTTTCAACAGTATCATTCATTTCATAGTCAGAAATACGGCGAAATCTGGGCTGCCTGAGCATACGTTTGGATAACCCTACCATCACCCTTTGAATGCGCGCAGGCAAAGAAGTATCAGCAAGCTCCTGACGTAACTCCTGGTACAAAATATGAGAAGAGCTTAATCGTTCAAGCAGCACCTGAGCTTTAAAAAATTGCTCTAAATAGCCGGATCCGTGATTCGCATATTTTTTCTCCTGCTGACGCAGCATTAATTGCTGTTGAACATTTGCCAATGCCTTTGATGCCTGGGCAGCTAGTTTGGCCAGTTTTAACCTGACTTCAGCCGGATCTGAGTTGCTATCAAAAAAGCGGGCTTTGTAAAGTTGATATTTTGCCAGGGTAGAAAATAGCTGTTGATTATCGTGTTGAAGATTAAAGTTAGGAATAACATACTGAACAAAGGTTGACAGGATGAAGTAAGAGACTGAGCCTGCGACAATCAACCCGGGTAATAACCAGGGATCTGCATGATGCGGATAACTCAGCATGGAAAAAACCGCAACCGCCAGGGCTCCAAAACCTATTTTACCAAAACGCGGGCCTAAAGCATTTCCCATCATCAAACAGAAGGTAGCGCAACATAAAGCAATCAGAAACAGCGATGGCTTCTGATAGAGAGCAACCACAAATATCGCAGCACAAGCAAAGCACAGAATTAAAGTCAAGAAGGCGCTAAAACGCCGATGATAATGGGCAGGATGGTCGGTTAATGCCGCAGCACTAACCCCCATGGACATAGCGCTCATCTGTACCAAATTATTGTTTACAACGCCAGAGAGCAAAAATACAGCAGTTAGCAAGCAAGCCTTAATTGCTGTTACAAATAAAGGTGCGCGAGTCGACGGTAGTGCAAAAAAATCCAAATACTTCATCGGGTATACCCAAAACGAAAACAATAAGGCGACACGGTTAAAGTGCCCTGTTCAGAAACAAGATGGATTATATTTATCTCACCCAATATCAATTCTTTTATTACAAAAGAAAAACATTCATGTTTTATACCCATGATACTTCAAGATGCAAAGTCAGCAGGGCAAATTGTGCCGAGATGCAAGGCATAAAATTGAAGTCTAGTTATTCTACAGAGAGCTTTTATAACAACGCAGATTGCTACAAGTTGCCTTGCCCTACGGGGCGCGGACTCGAAACCCCGCTCTGCGTTACAACAATCGAAAAGGGAATACCATTACCTCATGTTTCGCCTTGATCTGGTCTCCGAGCCCGTGCCTGACAAAGCATTTTGAAGTAACATGGGTATATATGTTAAATATTTAAAATGTAAACTTCATATCTTACTTAATTAAAAGCAAATGTATATCCGTCAGGCATTATTTCACCCTATCAGCGCTGTGATTCTCTCCTGCCGGCTTTGATTGCACCTCACTATCGCTGCACAGTCTCTGCCTGGCGATATTAAACTCATCTTCACTTAAAACGCCTTCATCGCGCAGTGCCTGCAGCTGTTTATGTTTCAGGTCTGAACTCATTTTATCTTGTGGATCTACGCCATTATCTTTTTCAAGCAAACCCAGGAATTGACCGATTTTCCGAAACATCAATTTAATCAACCGCCATAATTTAGGCAGAATAAAAATGGCCGAGATGATAAACACCAGCATCAACAGGATAAAAATAACGGGATGATTAAGCGCAGTCCATAACCCGCCGAGCACAAGCAAGTCTTCTGTGATTGATGCTGTCCAATTCGTCACTGGCTCCGGAGAAGTATTAATAAGCAATCGTGTTCCCGCTTTCGTAGCGTGACTGGTGGCTGCCAGGCCCCCGCCCATGATACCGGCAGCAATCTCCAGCGCAGGAGAGACATCTCCAACAGCACCGGCAGCGAGCATCGCACCGGCCGGCAATCGGATAAAGGTCGAAATAGCATCCCAGCCACTGTCAACACCCGGCGTTTTGTCGACAAAAAATTCGACCATATACATTAACCCGGCGGCGCCTATGACCAACGGGTTTTCCAGTACTTCAAGTCCTGCAGGCAAATCAATATTACCACTACTCCCGCCCAACCCCAGCACCAGCAGGGCTGCATATAAATTTACACCACTGGCCCAGGACGCGCCCATGGTCAGGGCTAAAGTAGCTAATAAGGCTTCGTAGCTCTCCATTTAATGTTCCTTTTCTGTGTTTAAAGACAAATTTAAATTGGCTAACAGTCGCCTTGTATGGTTGAGCTGCTTCGCGCTGCATCTGACAAATGCTAACGTGGAAAACTGTTACCTCATCAACTTAAGACGGGATAATAAAAGTGTATACCTTACCTTAATTATTATGAGTAAGTTTAACCATGATAATGCGAATTTCTGATGTATTGAATGTTTCCTAATTGATCTTTAAAAAAATCAGACAATTAAATTATACAATAACAAGCTATATTTACTCGACTGATTCGTCAATGCGAGATAAAGCATCCAACATGCGGGCAAGTTTCCCCTATCCATAATAGACAGGCAGATATACGCCTCATTTTTTGTTTCATACTACCGATATTATTGTTAGCCTTGATTATCTATCAAACAGAGCAGACAGGCACGAAGGAATGATCATGGCAGGACTAGATAAATACACACTGGCAGGCTGCAGCGCAATTTTACTATGGAGCACCACGGTCGGCTTTGTGCGTAATGTGGCAGAGCAATTAGGAGCCATCGGTGGCGCTGCAATGATCTATACCGTCAGTTCTCTGTTTCTGGTGATTTTCCTGGGTGCACCACGATTGAAACTCTTCTCCCTTAAGTATCTGTTAATAGGCGGTACGCTGTTTGTCAGCTATGAAATTTGTTTATCGTTGGCGCTGGGAATGGCAAACAATCGCATTCAAGCGGTTGAAATGGGTGTAATTAACTATTTGTGGCCATCTTTAACCGTCCTGCTGGCTGTATTTACCAGTAAAACTTCTGTTAATAAGGCACTTTATCCGGCAATAGCCCTGTCATTTTTCGGGGTAGCCTGGACGGTGGGTGGCAATCAGGGCATTTCAGTTGTTCATATGGCTGGTAGCATAGCAAGCAACCCTGCAAGTTACGCAATGGCCTTTAGCGGTGCGTTTATATGGGCGTTTTACTGCAATATTACCAAGCGGCTTGCCAACGGCAAGAATGCTATTACCTGGTTCTTTATCGCGACAGCCATCGCCTTGTGGATTAAATACCTTATTAGTGACGAGCCTGCCATCATATTTACCCCGGAAGCAACCCTCGACTTATTGCTAACCGGCGCAGCTATGGGGAGTGGATATGCATTATGGAACATCGGTATTATTGGCGGCAATATGATGCTTCTGGCAATCCTGTCCTATTTCACCCCGATCTTTTCTACTTTTTTATCGGCATTGATTTTGGATATTGAGCTGACTGCAACGTTTTGGCAGGGTGTTTTCATGGTCACCATTGGCTCTCTGCTCTGCTGGTGGTTTACCCGCGAAAAACCGGCAGCAGCGATGGATGCACCCTGCTCTATCAAGGTTGAATAACTGGGAGCATGATCGAGAATGGTCGACTCTGCTGTGGCAAATCTGGATTTGACCATTTTATGCACTCTTTTTTGTTAAATAGAACAACTATTCGCCGCAAAAGATCGCAAAAACTGGCTCAAACCAGCTTTTCCTCGCGACGAGCGCAATTCTCGGTCAAGCTCCCAGCCTGCAGACAATGAATCAAAACTGCTACTATGTTTTATATTCCATGCTCTGCATGGGAACGAGGTTATTGATTAAACACAGCCGCAACGTGTTGTTGTAAAAGCTTCATCATATTTCGTTCTTGTTTATACGCCTGACTCATTTGAGCAATCATTTTGTATAAAATGGTGCGCTCAATGTTATTCGTTTTCAATATTTTCTCTAATTTGAGTAATAGGTTAGTGGCTTGCTGCAACCAATATTCACCATCCAACTCAGCTGCGTTATCCAAACAAACATCTGCGATTGCCAAATAATCCGGATGTCTTACCGCGCTCATATTCATTAAACGGCACTGCTCTTGCCAGTTCCCCTGATCGATGGCCTGCTCAATTAACGGTCTGGTCAGGCGCTGGATAGAGTATTTAAAATCCCAGTCGTTTAGATCGCCTGATTGCTGTTTATCCTCAACCGCGATTAAACATTTTGCTAAAAAGATCTGCCTTACTGCTGATAATTCAAAATCCTCCGGAACATCAGGAAATACATCGTATGTATATTCTTCCGTATGGTTAAATATCCACTGCGCCTTTTCTTCATCGGACCAAGGTTGTGCATTAAAAAATACCACCAGCCTTTGTTTAAGCTCATCTGCTATATAACGACAAAAACCACCTGAATCGTGAATCTGCTCTAATACTTTATTTAATCGCTGTATAGCATTTGATATAAGTAGCCATTGCTGGGTGATGGTTAACTTTTCTATCGCGGGGAAAAGCGTTGCAAACATATCATCTGCGTGCGCGAAATAGTCC
>NZ_JBFGZY010000143.1:0-10066 GCF_041586535.1 Psychromonas sp.
CCCTTCGGGCAGCGCTTGTTGGCTCTTTCTACTGCGTTATCGCCTGTTTATGTAGAATAACTACACTACGCAGGCTCTGCCTTGTATAAAGAACCAACAAACTGCTGCAAAAACAATCTCGAAAGATCAACAGACCCTAGAGGCGCAGTGATCAGGATAAATAAGCGTAGTTAACCATGACGATGGAATTTTCAGCATCGCTCTCTAATTACAGCACCTTGAGGTAGCACGGGTATATGGATATATGACTAAAGACAGTAGGTTGATAAACTGGTTAGAAATGGTGCGAAAAATGTTACCGGATGTGAGCGTAGCGCTTTTATATTCTCCGGAATTATTCCCAGGTCATCGGCCATGGAAAAATGTACCGCAAACTTTTCGTAGATCTGAACACTTAATCAAATTTATCCAGCTCGCCTATCTGCAGCAAAAAATCTGTTTCGCTCAGGAGCCGGACAAAACGATCTCAATTGCCTTGCCCGTTATAATGAACTTTGAAACTGATCGCAAAAACCCTATTTTGCTGATTGAGATGAACGCCAACAAACAATCAATCGAATCGCTACAATCTATTTGTCAGTGGGCAGCAAAGTGGTTAGCTGAATTGTTAATTGTAGAGTTTAATGCAGCCAAAAAATTGCCGCAGACTGAAGTAGCAAGGGTTGGCTTAACGGCCAAATTAGGGCTGTTTTTAAGAACCTCTGTTGATAAACTCAAAGTAAAAAAAGGTGTTTCATTGTCGCTGATAACTCTTTTTTTTCTGATCATGCTGATCCCGCTTGAATACAAGATTTCAGTACCCACGGTAATAGAAGGAAAAATTGAGGCGCCTGTTGTCGCACCCTATGATGGTTTTATTCGCGCCGCGGACACCAAAGCCGGTGAGTCGGTGAGTGAGGGGCAGGTTTTGGTAGAGCTGGAAGATCAAGAGCTTGTATTGGCACGCGAGAAATTACTGAGCCAGCGCAATGAAAAATTAAACGAATACCGCACCACGCTCTCCAAGGGAGAAAGGGGGCAAGCCAGACTCCTTAAGTCACAAATAGCTCAGATAGAAGGCAGTATCGCCGAATCCGATCTTAAGATCAGCAAATCCAAGATCAGCAGTCCCATATCCGGTTGGGTAATAGCCGGAGATATCAGCCGTTCCATTGGTGCCAAGGTTAACCAGGGCGATCTGTTATTTAAGGTGTCTCCGCTGGATGATTTTCGCGTGATGTTAAAGATTCCAGAGAAAGATATTCGCTTTTTTCAGCAAGGGCAGAAAGGGGATCTCCGCCTGCACGCCTTTCCACACCAGCAATTAGCAGCGAAAATCGTCTCGATATCACCATTATACTCCGAACTTGACGGGATCATCGTGTACCTGACAGAAGCTGAACTACTGGCCGAAGACAACCATGGGCTTAAGCCCGGCATGGAGGGCGTCGCGAAAGTGAGTGTCGGTCAAAAAGCATTAGGCTGGCAGCTGATTCGCCGGTTTTATGACTGGGCAAGGATGCAGCTGTGGAGATTTTCTCTTTGAATTTGTCAGATCAGGATAAAGCCCCATCACTGTTAGATCTTCCGTTACGTGTCGATCCGGCCGTTGAAATCGTTGAGCAGTCGGGTCGGTACAGCGCGCAGTTTATTCTCCACCATAGAGTGAACGAAGTCAGTTATCTGTGCAGCCCGGAATTAAAAAAAATCATGCTCTCTCTTGATGGCAGCCGCACATTATCTGCAAGCCTTGAAGAGAGTCATTTAGATCCGCTATCACGCGCTCAACTCCTTGATACAATAGTACAAATTTTTAGTCAGGGCTTCTTTGTCCAAAACCCCGTAGCGGCAGGTAAAAAACCTTGGCGGAAGCTGGTTAAAAATCCCTTTTCGATTAAAATCCCGCTGTTTGACGCCTCGTTAATAGTGAATTACTTAATCGGCTACGCGCATCTGTTTTTTAACCGCTCAACGCTGCTTGCCTCTCTTTGTTTATGGTTGATCGCACTATTATCGTTACCACAATTTTGGGCTGATTTGGCATCACACTGGGAGAGTCGCTTTTTTGATCCTATTAACTTCATTCTTCTGCCGGTCTCCTATATCTTTCTGAAAGTTTTCCATGAAATGGGGCACGCGTTGGCCCTTAAATATTTTGGCGGTGAAAGTAGAGAATGCGGCATTATCTTTCTGGTTTTTTTTCCCTTACCTTATATCAACTGCAACTCTATTTATTCAATAAAAGAGAGAAAAGAGCGATTATGGGTAAGCTTTGCCGGGATGCAGATTGAGCTGACGTTGGCGGCTTTAGCGCTGTTTTTATGGGCAGTATCATCACCCGGCATTGTTAAGGAACTGCTGTTTGATATTGCATTTACAGGTGGAATTTCAAGTTTGCTGTTTAATCTGAACCCGTTGATGCGCTTTGATGGCTATTATGCATTGAGTGACGTGCTGGGAATTTATAACCTGGATCAAACAGCAAAAAAATCGTTCCGTGAGGTTTTATCCTCTCTTATATCGCGACAGAATCCGAGCAAAATTGAACAGCGTTGGCTTGCTTTATATGCACTGTTAGCCATACCCTACAGGTTTTTTATCTCTCTTTCGATTGCGCTGTATGTGAGTGGAAAATTTTTCCTGCTTGGCGGGGTGTTGGCCTTGTTGCTGCTCTTCAGCCAGGTGGTCTGGCCAATAATACGCTTACTGAAGAACGCTTATGATAGCATGCAGTCTACAGAGCAACGGTTAAGGTTTATCGAGCGGGCATGCGCTGCCTGCTTAATTGTCTATTTTGTGCTTTTCGAGCTTACTTTTTCCTTTACCCAGCACACGGAAGCTATCGTTATTACTCGTCAGGAACAGCAGATAAGAGTGCCTCTTACTGCGCGGATATCGAAACTTCTCGCCACACCATCGCAGTATGTAAAACAGGGCCAGCCGCTAATCGAATTTAGCGACGAATCCCTGACTATTGCGGAGAAAAATGCAATTTTTCGCATTCAAGAACTACAGCAGCAATACCAACTTTTAATGCGCGTCGACAAATCACAAACACAGTCAGTACAGTATGAGATAGAGGTCGCGCGATCAGAGTTAAAAGAGATCCAGCGAAAATTAGCCTCTCTTGATCTTAAGGCGCCGGTTGATGGTCTATTTATATTAAACCGTGCGCAGGATTTGCTGCATTCGATTCCCCAACGGGGAACGCTGATTGGTCACGTTCATAAGGCGGGGGCGCTGACGTTAAAGATGATAATTAGAGAAGATCAGCTCGAGGATATCCTTCAGCGCCTTAAATCCGTTGACGTTATATTCCCGGCCGATCCCGGTGAAAGCTATCACGCGACGATTAATACTGTTGTCCCAGGAGCCACTTCCCAGCTTCCCTCAAAATTATTGGGCACACTGACAGGTGGTCATATCGAAGTCGATAATCGCGAGCAATCCGGAATGTTGACCATGGAGAAAATTTTCATTGCCGAGCTGACCGTTACGGGGTGGACATCTAATTATCAGCCCGCCAGAGCATCGCTCCAGCTTAAGTCATCCCCCGCCAGCATAGCTGAACACCTGAGTCGCTTACTATCTAAGTTTTTAGTCAGGCAGTGGTCAAGCGCATACAAAAATGCCAATTATTAGGAGCTCTATCTGTTTAGTAAAAGGGTTGGCGGCCATACTTGATAGTGCTGCATGAAATATTTGTTTCCTATGCCCATGATACTTCAAGATGTTTTATCAGGACTCAGCTCGGAGACCAGAATAAGGCGCAGTATGATGATAATGGCTGTTCCCTTATCGAATGCTGTAACGTAATACTGGTTTTCGAGATGAGCCCCCGCAGGTCAAGGCGAATTGGATTGTTCTGCATCGTTATAAAATCTCAATGTAGAATGACTTATCTATATTTCAATTTTATATCTTGCATCTAAAAACAATTTGGCTTGCTGATTTTGCATCTTGAAGTAACATGGGTATATATCTCCTCAGGGCAAATTCTTCTGCACTTTAAAAACACTATTGACCATCATGTTCGCCTTCAGGCAAACTTCAGCAACAGACGTGGATAGGGAGGAGACCATCACATCAGCTCTGGATAAGCGACATTCCTCAATACCGCTCTTTTCACCCCTTTCTTCGTTAAGTTTGCTTGTAATAGCCGGCTATTACTTCACAAACTTGCCTTGAAAGGAACGAAAACTCCGGCATTGAGCTTTACCTGAGTCAAAAAAAATAACTTCATCTGGTATAATGCCCATTATCCAGAGTTGAGGTTAAATATGAACGGAACCAGCAGATCGGATATTAAAAAGGGCTTATCGGTATCGATTGTTTTAAAGCAGAATCAGCGTAACGGCACTCTGACAGATGGCATCGTTAAAGATATTCATGATTACCCATAAGCTTCAGCCATAATTAAAAGCCTTTGTGGCATAGGTGGTGTTTTCAACGCCACAAACATAAATCGCGGCAACATATCCTCAAGTGAAAACCGACGGTTAAATCGATAACAAAACTCGGCAAAATATCGAGGTAAATGTTTACCTCTGACTGCGTGGTATGTACCTGAAATTGAGTTTTTAACATTGCCAATCATAGTGTTAACCCAAATAAACTGTTCTTTAGTTACGCTTTCATAACCACCACCCGTTACTGTACTTGAATGCTCACACTCAGCATCTTCTACCGCGGTAAAGCAAGCTAGACCATCAGATGAAACCAAGCTATCAGAAGACAAATGTTTCTTTGCCCATCGAGATACCTCTGTTAATCGGAATCCCTCAACAACATGAAAATTCATATAGATTGGGTGGCCTTCCTCATTGGTAGATACGGCCGCAATAAAGGGGATTTTATTCTCCGAACCACGCCCTCTCTTTCCTCCGTGACGCTCGCCACCATAATATGCATCATCAATTTGCACGTTACCTGACAATTTCCGCCAATCTTCCCTTTCTTTCATAACTTGCATAATCTTCTGCTTGATTTTCCAAGCGGTATTATACGAAACCCCTACCTCTCGTTTTAATGCGAGTGCCGAGATACCAGTTTTAGCTTGGGTAATTAAATGAACGCTTAAAAACCAAACGGTTAGTGGTAGTTTGGTATGTTCGAATATTGTGTTTGCTGTGACTGATGTTTGATGGTGGCAATGATTACACTGGTAAATCTTTCTGGATTTTAGGGAGCAATAGCTTTTAGAACCACATTTAGAGCAGATATAACCACCTGCCCATTTCCATTTGAAAAGCGCGTCAATACATTGTTGTTCTGTTCCATAATTTTTGAATAATTCGAGTAAGCTATAGCCATGTTGGTGTTGAATCATATTTTTACTCATGATTTAGATCCTCAACAGCTAAATTATCTTAAATATAGTTCAGGCCGTATAACAATGGCTGTGTTTTGTGGGGAATCAAGAAGATATTTTAACTAACTCTCACAACCATCCTCACGGCATTAAAGTACGCTTAGAAAATGGCGCGGTAGGGCGCGTTAAAGTCATTCACGATTAACTTCACGCATTCAATACTCTCCTCCACACGCCCGTGTGCTAAAACATTTTTACAAATAAGCTTGTAAGCGGGAAAATGAAATTTTTCGCTCTGAAGGTTTTTGATGTCGCGACCTGCATAGCACAAAATGAAAGACTGCCCCGAATCCTATTGCATCCGCTATTTTTGCAATAGGTTCAGTATAAGACCCAGCCTATCCGCAAACGCTCACCGAGATTCCCTTTGTCGCGGGCAGTTTAACCACCTGCAGCATTAAACAGATAGCAATAAACAGCATACCCATCCAGCCGATGGCGTGAAACTTTTCGCCAACGATAGCAATAGCAAACAGGGTGGCAACCGCCGGCTCCAAGAGGGTTATCAGGGTTGCTGTGCTGGCCTGGATATGTCTAAGCCCGTAACCGAAACACAGATATCCGAGAAACATCGGGATGATGGCCATGTAGAGAGCGACGCTGATGTTGGTTGCGCTGGAAAAGAGATTATCACCAGTGAAGGGCAGAGAAGGCAGCAGTATAATTGCCGCCAGAGCAAACATACTCGCCATAGCTGAATTTGAGCTGCTACCTTGTTCTATCATCTGTCGCGCAGCCCAGGAGTAGGTGGCGTAGGTCAGTCCGGCTATCAGGCCTAAGGCGATCCCCCAGTAGTGAAAACCGCCAGATGGGTTAAGTGCCGGCTCAATTTGTTTGCCGAGGGTTAAAAAAACAATACCCAGTCCGCCAAACAGGAAACTGACCAGCCATTTTATACTGATTGTTTTTTTGCTTATAAGACGCTCTAACAGTACGGTAAAAAAGGGGGCACTGGCAATAGAGATAACGGTGCCAATGGCGACACCGGATAGCTTCATCGCGCTATAGAAAGCCAGCGGATATATAGCGACAGCCAGACCACCGGTAATAAGCATTTTAGGTTGACCCAGGAGCCGGCTTTTATCCTGTCGCAGCGCCTTCAGTGAGGTTAACGTAAGTAGTACGCCACCTATCCCCATTGCAAATGCGCCGGTTGCTAATGGACTTACGTCAGGCGTAAAGCTTGCGGCTGTACCGGTCGTTCCCCATAAAATGCTGGCTATTATGATCGCCACTGCGCCGCTAAATACACTATTTTTTAAAAGCATAATAATTCCAATAAGTTATTAGTATACCCTTGATCTTATAACGAGTTTATCAAGCTTATTTTGCTGAACGGACGTTTTTGTCTGCTTTGCAGACGTTATTAATGGGTAAATTTAGACGGAGGCAAGCCGAAGTGTTGGGAAAAACGCCGGCTGAAGGCGGTGAGATCGGTGTAACCCACGGTCTCTGCGATTATTTGAATCGGGTAGTCGGTATGAAGCAGCAGTGCCTGCGCTTTTTCCATACGTAATTTCGTAATGTACTGGGTCACTGTCTGCTGTGTCTGTTGCTTGAATACTTTTTTAAATTGTGTCGGACTCAGGCAGGCAATGCCGGACAAATGGGCAATTGACAGGATTTCTGCTAAATGGCTCTCTATATACTCGAGCACCTTTCTGATCCTCGGCTCAATCTGTTTGAGCAGGCGTTGTTCGCTTAACAGCTGGTAAAAGGTGGCGAACATCAACTGTTCAATATCTTTGTTTATCTGGTAGTTCAGCTGCTCTTCGACGAAGCTTAGAAAACGCAAAAGCGGCGGGCTAATAGAGAAAACCATAGTACTCGATTGCGTGATCTGCTCAGGCATAACATCCATGTCAGCAACGACAAACCTGGCTTGTGGATCGGCATTAAAATGGTGCATCTCTCCAGATTTTACCACGACGCACTCACCGGGCGTTACTTTTCCGGAAAAAGCGCCCACCTCAATATTGATCACACCACGCAGCGGTAAAACCAGTTGGTGAAAGGGATGGTCGTGTCCTTTTTTTATCGAGTTGTAAGAGCGAATTGATAGTAAGTTTGCCATTAACTGAGTGCCGGTCCGATCCACGTTGTACAAAGTTACCTTAAGAATACAAGAGAGTAACACCTTAACCAATAAATTTGCATGAGAAGGCGTTAAAGGGATGCTTTCTTGGTTGAACGGTTCAGTCAGTCATCGCCATGCCAGAGAGCTTCGAGACTTAAGGCGTTTATCAGGGGGCTGCTGGCAGTCAAGCCGGATAAAAAACGGGGCCTGACCCGAAAGGGGAAGTAACTGTTGCGCGATGGTGAAATGAAGGGGGATGGGGAAATGAAGGACACCCATAACTTTTCTTGGCATGAAAAGCTTTGGGGGCCCCTGTTTGATAATGTTCTGCTCAAAGATTGATGACGCAATTGTCTTTACTTGATATCAGCCTAACAGGCTGCCTTTGCTGAAGTCCTGCGATATTGTGAAACGGGTGACAGTCAATGCGGCTTGTCTTTCTTCAGGCCTGCTCTAATAGCATCTCAGGCATTAGCGCGCTGGAATTTGTTGTTGGTTCAGGCTGATAAGTCGCAGTGGAGGATTGCTATTGTTGCCATGCAGCTCATTGATTAGCTTGTTTTATAGTGGCATAGCAGTCACGGTCGAATGCCATGCTGTCCCTGCAATAAGTCCCAGTTTTTCATCAGTTATTTGCTTTGTTGATAGCTTAACCTTCTATTTGTTAGTTTGTTACTTTCTGCTATTCTCCCTGTCGATATAAAGCATAAGGAATCAACATGATAGAAAGGTTACAGACAAAACAGAGAATGAGCCGCGTGGTGAAGCACAACGGTACTATCTACCTGTGTGGACAGGTATGCGCAGATGCAACTAAGGACATTACTGAACAAACTCAGACTATGTTAGCTAAAGTCGATCAACTGCTTTTAGAGGCAGGCAGTGACCGCCAGCATATTTTATCTGCGACTATTTACGTTAAAGATATGGCCGAGCATTTTTCCGCAATGAATGCCGTATGGGATGCCTGGCTGCCAGAAGGGCATGCACCGGCTAGAGCCTGTGTGCAAGCGAGTATGGCTAGGGAAGCATTGCTGGTTGAGATCTCAGTCGTTGCTGCGGAAAAATAATTGTTAAAAAGGGGCATTATCCCATTCCCTAAGGCCCTGCCTGTCAGCATGGAAATGAAGGAACCATGATTTTCTTGTACACAGATCTTGGTTATTCCTCTAAGGAAATGAAGAACATCCATGATTTTCTTATACACAGATCTTGGTTGTTCCCCCATTTCTGAGAATTTCATCGACATGCTGATTAGATCAAAATGAAAGGCCACCCCGCACGCACCTGTTCATCTTTAGCGGCAATTTTGTTACAGTTTCTGCTTTATTTATTGGCTGACCGAGGTGATTTTTATGGAAAATGCAAGAGAAGAGCTATTTTTTGCTGGTGGTTGTTTATGGGGCGTGCAGGAGTTTATGCGTTATTTGCCCGGGGTAATTAGCACCGAAGCAGGCAGGGCAAATGGCTTATCAAATAGCACAAAGTCTGAGTATGACGGGTATGCCGAATGTGTGCGTACTCAGTTTGATCCGCAGCTGGTATCAGTTAATCAGCTGATGGATTATTTCTTTGAAATCATCGATCCCTACAGTATTAATCGTCAGGGCGAAGATGTTGGAGAGAAATACCGTACCGGTGTCTATAGCCGGGAGAGTAAGCACCTTGAGGTGGTTAAACAGTATATCGCGGCCCGTCCCGATTCGAAGAAGATTGTTGTGGAAGTCAAAGCACTGAGCAACTACGTAAAAAGCGATGCTGAACATCAAGATAGACTCACTCTACACGAAGATGACTATTGTCATATTCCATTAGATTTATTGCATAAATATCGTAAAACATCTCAGTAATTAGGGGCGCTCTCAGTCGTCAATAGATATGGCGGGGGCAGCAAGTTTTTATTTTGAATTTTTAGAAAATAGTTAAAAAAGACGGTGTTAAGATTAAAGACCCGCCCGTGGGCAAACTTCAGCATCACATGCTAATTAGGATATGAATCTGAACGGAACCAGCAGATCAGATATTAAAAAAGGCTTATTAGTATCGATTGTTTTAAAGCAGAATCAGCGTAACGGCACCCTGACCGATGGCCTCGTTAAAGATATTTTAACTAACTCTCACAACCATCCACACGGTATTAAAGTACGTTTAGAAAATGGTGAGGTAGGGCGCGTTAAAGTGATTCACGATTAACTTCACGTATGAATACATCTCGCTCTATGCTCCGTCGCGCGTGGTAACGCATTTTTTATTTTTGTTCACAAGCATCTTTAACCCACTCTGAAAAAGGAGTGTCTCCGCGAACGGCATGAATCCTATCTAACAGTTCACCAAAGCGTATTTGCTTTCGATCTGAATTGTCTTGCTTATAATATTTAATAGTACGTGCTTGATTTTTCATAGTAACTCTCTTATTGTGTACGTACTAGCGTATCAGATTAAGGTTTGAAATTGAAATTAAGCGCATACAAATACAGGTTTTACCCAAATAAAGAACAAGCGTTAATGCTTGCTCAGACATTTGGCTGTGTTCGTTTTGCTTATAATTCAGCGCTTGGTTTTTCCAGAGAGCAATACGATTTAGGTAACAAAACCAATTATAACGATTGGAGTAAAAACCTAACTCAACTAAAAAAGAA
>NZ_JBFGZY010000144.1:0-10035 GCF_041586535.1 Psychromonas sp.
GCTACGATAGAAACTTTGAAAAATTATGTGGATAGTCAATCCACACCTGCATGATTTAAAGTGCTACTACACTGTCGCCTTATATCCCCGCCCTAAAAAGAAGGGCGAGGGTTTACGGCTATTTTGCTAAGTTCAGGATAATGAAAGTGTCATATTGGTAAAGTTTTATATTATACAGTGTCGTTGGTTTGGTGTAGTTCAAGGCGAATCATCGTAGCAATAGCAGGAACTGCTGACATGAAGTGGTGAATTGCGTTATTCTTGCATTTTTTATTTGGAGAACGACGTTAATGAACAATCCGGAGATTACTAAATCGCAACTGATTACCCAACTCAACAATTGGGGTGAAGGTAAAATATCATCGGAACAGCTACAAGACTGGATGGTCACTTTTTATGATCCGCCGGAGGTGATTATAGGGCAGGGAGAGTCTGAATGGACGCAACTGGCGATGCATATCATTATGAATGAGTATGAGATAGCAAAAACCGAAAAGTTCCGCGTTGAAAATTACAGGTTAGCCATTGCCTTTGCGCAGTGCACTGAAGAGACCTTTGATAAAAGCAAACACCTTTTTCTTTATGATGGTTTTTCTGATTAACCTCAACTCGGGATAATGAAAGCGTCATTGCTTTTAATATCATAATGTTAACGTTTTATATTATACAGTGCCGTTAGTTTCGTGTAGTTCAAGGCGAATCATCGTAGCAATAGCCGGCTATTGCTAGATGATTTAACGCAGAAATACACGGAAATAGCGGTATTGTATCGATTTGCTTATCCAGAGCTGAGGTTGATTAAGTGTCCTCCCCTGCTATAACAGAGCACTGTTAAAAAGTGCCCTGTTTCTCAGCCTTTAACATTTTTTAAAAAACAATTCGATAAAACAGCTCTACCTGACAAAATCTTGTCGGACAAGTGTTATATTTAATTTAATTTAATTTTTATCATTAGGAATGAATATGTTAAATGAAAATCATGCACTTATTATCGATTTTCCGGAATTAAAAAATGATATTGTCCAACTAATGCACCACGATGCATTTTTTCAGGAAAAATCACAGCAATATCACATCCTCGACTATCAAATTCGGCAACTTGAAATATCCGGTTCACCTACTGATGATCAGCATATGCACCTGCTTAAGCAACAAAGAGCGCTGTTAAAAGATGTTTTATACCAGCAGTTGAAAGCGCATCAGAAATCTTGATCTAATAAGTTGTTAAGCGCACAACAGAGGTAAACTGTGGTTATAGTGTTCCTGCCAGAATAGCTTTCACCTGGGCAAGTGCGCCGCCCTGATCCTTATAATCTAATTCAATGGGAAAAAGCTTTCCCCGGTGCGCTAAAACCATAGAAGGGAAACCTTGAATGGGCAAATTCCCTGTCAATCTCAATTGTCGCTTAAATTCAGAATCCAGTTTTGCAGAGCTTAAATCAGCGTTAAACTGCTCTATATTCAGGCCCAACTCCGCGGCCAGAAAAAGATGTGTTTCTATATCTGACGGATTCATCGCTCTTAAATAATACGCTTTTTGCACTGCGCTGTTCATCTCACGCATTTTATTTTGCCAACCTGCTGCGATCACCGCTCGGCAGGCAGGATAAGTAGAACGTCTAGGAGTATTTTCTGCCCAGAACTTAAAATTAAAGGGCGTCCCGAGCAGGTTGCTGATTTTCTGCCAATAACCGGATATGGCTTTTTGCTGCTCAACAGGCATAGGGTCATCGCAATCAGGTGCCAAGCCCCCCAGAACATAATTCACCGGCACTAGATCCAGTAAACTGGCCTCCAATTTTTGCCAAACGGGCCGATGTGCCCAGCACCAGCTGCACATCGGATCATGTACATAATAAAAAACACTTTCACTGTTAATCACAACGCGTACTTCCCCAACATAAATTCAGCTCCACTCTGCTGCCAAGGCAACTCTCTTGTTTAATTCCTCTTATTTTTTACTAAAGATTAAGCAAATAGGCAATAACTATTGTAAACTAAACAACTATTTTCTATTTACAACTCACTACACGGACCAGTTCAATGCATAAAAGCCCGCAAATGTTATTGCTATGGATGACCTTTATTATGTCTTTGGTCTTTTCCGTCTGGCAGGCCCTGTTAAATAACTTTGTAATCGAACAGGCGCAATTTAGCGGGGCAGAAATAGGCATTTTACAAAGTCTGCGCGAAGTACCGGGCTTTTTAGCTTTCACTGCAATATTTATTCTGCTCCTAATCCGCGAGCAGACATTCGCCATACTGGCACTGGCTGTGTTGTGTATTGGCGTTGCTGTTACGGGTTTCTTTCCGGAAGTTTTAGGGCTGTATCTGACCACCATATTAATGTCCATCGGCTTTCATTATTTTGAAACAGTTAACCAGTCACTGACGCTGCAATGGGTTGACAAACAAGATGCGCCAGGTTTCTTGGGCAAGGCGCTGGCCTGGCGTTCTGCGGCAGCGCTTTCCGGCTATGCCAGTATTTGGCTGATTATGACCTGGTTAAAGCTTGATTATGTATGGATGTACGGCTTAATCGGCAGCCTGGGATTGCTGATGGTATTGACAATCACATTCTATTTTCCGAAGTATAATGTCGGTGAAGTTCAGCATAAAAAAATAATATTACGTAAAAAATATTGGTTATATTATCTGCTTACTTTTTTCTCCGGTGCCAGACGACAAATTTTCATGGTTTTTGCCGGTTTTATGATGGTCGAAAAGTTTGCCTATAGCGTTTCAGAAATCACCGCACTGTTTCTTATCAACTACGTAGTTAACCTGTTATTTGCACCTGCTATCGGCCGCTTTATCGGACGTATCGGTGAACAACGCGCGCTGACCATTGAATATATCGGGCTGATTTTTATCTTTATCAGTTACGCTTATGTCGAGCAGGCTGAATGGGCTGCTGTTTTATATGTCACCGACCACCTTTTATTCGCGATGGCGATCGCGCTGAAAACCTATTTTCAGAAAATAGCAGACAGTAAAGATATAGCGGCCAGCATGTCGGTCAGTTTCACCATTAATCACATCGCAGCAGTGATTATTCCGGCGCTGCTTGGTCTTTTATGGTTATACTCTCCGCAGGGCGTCTTTTATATCGGTGCGGGATTTGCGGTCTGCTCGCTTGTGCTTGCACGCAATATTCCGGTTTCACCTGCGCAAGGGAACGAAGTAAATTGGAACTGGCCAGCAAAAAAACGCGTTCTGCTCTTAGATAATAAAATCGATTAACTTAAAAATTTCAACTTTTTTTGAGCCGGCACAGCGGTTCCTGCTCAAAAAGAGCTCAATTTAAAATAGATTCTAAAACGCTATATTATCTCATTGTTATTAATAATAAATAATGCTTTATTATTACTATTTCGTGAGTATAGTTTAGCTTCATTTGTATGTTTTAAAAATTGTTGTCAGTATAAATAATGGAGGATGTAATGGGTATAGGTAAATATTTGCGATGGGAAGATGCTAAGGGTAATGTCTTTAGACCCGTTTCTATCACCGGACGTCAATTGCTGAGCAATAGAACGCTGAATAAAAGTACTGCGTTTACTTATCAGGAACGTGAAGATTTCGGACTGAATGGCCTGTTACCACCTCGTGTGCAAACCTTTGAAGATCAACTCAACCGGGTATATCACGGTTTTCGTCACTCTTCTACTGACATCGAAAAATATCAATACTTACGTGCCCTGCAGGATAGAAATGAAACATTGTTTTACGCTCTGATTTCCCGTCACATTGAAGAGATGACACCGATTATCTATACCCCGACCGTGGGTAAAGCCTGTCAGGAATTCAGCCATAGATTTCAAAAATCGAGAGGTCTGTATTTAACAACGGATAATATTGATCAAGTTGGCGACATGGCGAGACAATTTTCAGGCAAAGATATCCAGATTATCGTTGTAACAGACAGCCAGGGGATTCTCGGTATAGGTGATCAGGGTGTTGGCGGCATGGGTATTCCTATTGGTAAGTTGTCACTCTATACCCTGGGAGCCGGTATCCACCCGGATCACTGCATGCCAATCGCATTGGACGTGGGTACGGATAATCCGGATTTACTTTCTGATCCGATGTATTTGGGCGTACCCAATAAACGTTTGACCGGCGAAGATTACAAAGCCTTTATTAAAAAGTTTGTTGAGCAGGTTAAATTACATTTTCCAAAAGCAGTATTACAATGGGAAGATTTCAGTAAATCCAATGCCTTTGACAACTTAGCTAATTACGAAGATGAAGTGCCGTCATTTAATGATGATATTCAAGGTACGGGTGCTGTTGTGCTGGCAGGTATCATTGGCGCTGCCAAAATGAAAAGTGAGACATTAGGTGAACAAACCTATGCTGTATATGGTGCTGGTGCCGGCGGCGTGGGTGTAGCTGATCAAATTTTCGCCGGCTTGCTTAAAGAAGGTCTTACCCATCAGGAAGCGCGCGATAGAATATTTATTCTTGACTCTCATGGCGTCGTATTTGACGATAGAGAAAATTTAGATGAATACAAAAAACGCTTTGCTAAACCTGTTGAGTTAGCAAAAGAGTGGCAACGAGCAGATCCGAATAAGGTATCGCTGACAGAGTTAATCGACCACGTACCTGTTACTGTTTTATTAGGTTGTAGCGGTGTCGGCGGTTCGTTTAAAGAGCATCATATTAAGAAAATGCTGGATTACACAGATCGCCCGATGATCTTCCCGCTGTCTAATCCGACCAGTCATTGTGAAGCCTTACCAGAAGATATTTATCAGTGGAGTGATGGTCAGGCGATCGTTGCAACGGGTAGTCCTTTTGAAAATGTGCAGTTTAAAGACAAAGAATACCGTATCGGTCAGGGTAATAATGTGTTTATTTTCCCGGGTGTTGGACTTGCGGCGATAACCGCTGAAGTGAAAAAAATCACTATGGATATGTTTACCACGGCATCTTTCGCATTAGCCGATTATGTCTCACAAGAGGACCTTGATGCAGGTAGTGTATTTCCAAAAATCAGTGAATTAAGGGATGTTTCCATCCATGTTGCGAAAGCGATATTGGAACAAATTCAGCAAACTGATGCCGACGGCCATCTGCGCGATAAAGATATTTCAAAGGAACTTGCTGCACGTATCTGGGAGCCGGTATACCTGCCCTACCGTCGGGTTTAAAATTACGAGGGTCTGCTGACGCTTTGCGTTGATTTTTGCAGGCCTATGCTTACATCTAACGGTGTCCTGCACGGCATTGCTCAGAACGCTTTAAGATGCATGAAATTTGAAACCGAAAGCTCCCTTAGCCCTGTTATTTAACAGGGCTTTTTTCACACCCACCTTTGTAAAAACCAACAAATATCACACCTGATAAATATCACTGTTATATACCCGCTATTTTTCTCAAATTACCTTTTACTTTCAAATCACCCTTGCTCATTTCAAAGACTATAATATTTGTGTAACAGCGTATTAATTTAGTTGATTTGAGGAGCTTGCAGATGATGCTGATAGAAGGCTTTTTTGACCACACAACTAATACCGTTTCCTATGTCATAACTGATAGCAAAAGCCGCCAGTCTGCCGTCATCGACAGCGTAATGGGTTTTGATCCCGCCACAGGGCGTACCGATACGTCACCAGCCGATCTCATTATTGATTACCTGAAAGCAGATGAATTGAATCTGCAATGGATTTTAGAAACCCACGTGCACGCGGATCATTTAACTGCGGCCGTATACATTCAAGAGCAACTTGGCGGTAAAATTGTAATCGGAAAGCAGATAACGATAGTACAAAAAGAGTTTGCAAAACTGTTCAATAATCCGGCAAATTTTACAACCGGAGGCGAGCAATTTGATAAACTACTTAGTGATCAGGAGTGCCTGAATATCGGTGAGTTAACCTTACGTGCCATATACACACCGGGGCATACCCCGGCGTGTATGAGCTACCTGATAGAAGATGCACTCTTTGTTGGTGATACCTTATTTATGCCCGATTATGGTACTGCCCGGGCAGACTTTCCCGGAGGCAGCGCGCAGAGTTTATATCGCTCTATACAAAAACTGCTTACATTCCCGGATCAAACCCGGGTTTTTACAGGGCATGACTACAAGCCTCCAGGTAGGGAGCATGCCGTCTGGCAAAGCACGGTTGCACAGCAGAAAATGAATGTTCATTTAACAAAAAACAGCAATGAAGCTGAGTTTGTCAATTTCCGTGAACAGCGGGATAAAACATTAGCACTACCCCGTCTATTGCTGCCGGCTATTCAGGTCAATATGCGCGCAGGGCACTTTCCTGAAGCAGCTGAAAATGGAGTCTCATATCTGTTAACCCCTATCAACCAGCTTTAACGACCTGCAGGCGGTTTTGACTATCTTAGCTAATGTGATGAACTTGATAAGAAGGAGCACCTCCTTGTCAAAAAGCAATTTGTTATTTTTTTATTTTCCCCCACGGATTGGCCGGATCATCCGAGCGTTGAGATTGCTGTGCTTTATAAGAGGAGTTACGTTTGTTTTTATGTGGTTGATCATTGCTATGTTGACGCCTTCCCTGCTGTTGTGATTTCTCCTTAAAGTGAGATGCAGCTTTAGCCTGAGAAAGCTCTATTGATTCGATAGTAAGCACCATAGGTTCACGAGGCACTATACCCGCAGCAAAACCACGAGCACGGTGTGGTAACTCGTATTCCTCCTGATCGGGTTTAGGCATGCGTTTAAAGCGGTATAAATAAAAACCTTCTAATTTTTCTCTCGCCCATTCTGTCTTGCGCAGGAATTTAAGACTGCCGTCAATGGATGGATTGGTTTTAAAACAATGAAAGCGTAACGCGGCAAAGAGTATATCCCAGCCGTAAAAGGCGACTAACTCCGTCAGTAAGGTTTCTAATTTAAGGCCGTGCAATGGATTATTCTGTTGTTCTTTAAGCATGATTATTCCTGAAAAGGTATCTAGTGGTGATATGTTATCCTTGTTATTATACGTGTTAGTTAGCAACTATCGCCAGCTAAAAACAGTTTTGATTGATTCACTAAGATTAGCCCGATAATTTCCTCGAATCTCACCTGCATTTCCAAAATCACCTGTGTCCTATAAAGTAAAAGAGACAATCTGTTTTAGCAATAAGGGGATTGGTGGTCATCATAAACACTTTAATTGGATGGCGGGAAAACAGCTTGCCTTCTCGCTCTTCAAAAAACTCATCGAGACGTTCATTTCCCAAGTAGTCCTTTGCAGTTAATTGCGCCATACCATCCGGGCTTAAATAACCGATAAATTCGTCATTGGTCAGCATGCCGTAGTTAAATTTCTCAGCTTCTTCCGGCAGCGTAATAACAACATTTTCCTGAGGCTCATTACTATAGGCTACTTCACCTTGATCTCTTGTTTCCAGGCGGATCGGATTGTGATAAATATTGATCAGATATTCATCATCGGCCTGCGCCAATACATTTTCTGTCGACAAATAACGATATAATCCTTCCTGAGCAATCAGTTGCGAAGACCTATCCTGCGCACCACCGCACTCTATAGTGACAGTGATCATTTTTGGCTCGCTAAGCTCCATTAATGCACCTAAGCGCAAATCAGTTACGATCAGATCATTGGTAAATAAAGATGTGATGGCAATATGGTTGGCATCTTCGACAATAGCAACGCCAAAAGCAGGTCCGGAACCTGAGGTATTATGAATATCAATCACGCACTCAGGCTTCACGTGTTTTAACAAATCAAAAATAGCTTTGGCTATTTGTCCCTGCTGATCATCATAGGGGGCGCTAAAACAACGGTTTAAATCACGTTTCCCCTGCTGCATACGCTGTGAAAAAAGCGGCTCAGCAGAAGCGGCCTGCACCGATGCAATAATAAACAGCGTATCAAATCTGGGGATCTCTTTAGATTTTAAGAAATCAAAAATAGCTTGTGTTCCTGATGGTTCATTGCCATGCAGCAAGGTGCATACCGCGCGTCTTTTACTGGAATCTTGTCCGCTGACAAAAATGGCTGTCGCTTTTTTCAGATAATTTAAAAAACTTTCAATGCTATCGCCAAAATCATCGGGGTTAGGATTCTTTTTAAAGTTTAAATATTCAGACTGCATATTTTCTATAGTCAAATTTTATCACTCCATTCATGTACAGCTTTGCCTGTTTGGTACTCTCTGTGGTAATTTTCAACCAGTTGGGTCAATGCTGTTTTCCTATCTTCCTTTTTTATAAGTTGATCGAACATGTTAATTTGCCATTGAGCTCCATTGATCTGACTTTCCAGTCCACCATTAATAATCTTCATTTGCGCTGTTATTTCACTGTCCCCTACACCCAACAGGCCAAGGCCTTCTTCTGCAAGGGGAAGCAGTTCCTTAAGTATACTAATAACTGAACGCTCCCGTATCCTTCCGGATTTAAAATCAGGCCAGAATAGATGAGCCTGCAAACCATTTTTTGCAGCCCGGTAAAAATTATTTTCCGCATAACGGAAAGGAAGACCAGGCAGAATGTCACTTAACCTGCTGTGCAGACCCGACATCAACCCGCTCATAAGCGCAGCACTGGCTAGCATATTGCTTGAAGTGGGTCCTGCCGGCAGTGAACGCAGTTCAATGCGTAAATGGCCGTTATCATGGGGATCATAAATAGGACGATTCCAATTCCAAATAGTTCCCATGTGCAATCTTAACTCACTCAGCGATGGCGGCTGCCCCGCCCGCATCTGCACAAATGGATCGCAATTCGAACAAACTGGTATTAAAGGTTCAAAAAGATGGACAGCTTCTGCAAACATTTCGTAAATATCTTTGCGGATCCAACCAAAACCAAAAAAAACACGCGCGGGTAAGTGGTTATCCAAAGCCTCTTGAATACGGCAATCAGTGGCCTGTTTGAATAACGCGATACGCGTCTCCTGCCAGAGTTTTCGTCCGAGGAAGAATGGTGAATTAGCCGAAAGAGCAAGTACTAAAGGCGTTGTCAGTTGTGCGGCATTATAAGTATCAGCAAAATTTTCAGGATCAACGCGATAGTGAAATTGAAAAGAGGTTGCAGCACCTTCCAGGGTCACATCCTGCCAATGAAAATCTACAGCATCTTCCCCGTCAATATGAATATGGAAATCCGCACCGCGTTTATTGATTAATGAGTTGGCAAGAATATGGTAACGCGGTATATCGGTCAACGCTTTAAGTCCCATATCCGATGCTTTTAAAGTGGGTAAGATACCGATAGGTAATATACGTGCCTGATAAGTTTTCGCCGCTTCATCTAAACCAAACAGAACGTCAGTCATCTGTTTACACATTCTGCTGAAAGGCGCTTTCTCCTGGCCGACGGGATTGAAGTTATACTCCAGATTAAAGCGGTTAAGCTCTAAGGTTAACTGTTCATCATTTATCAATTGCTGCAGCTCCATATTAATTGGTTTTGCAGCACCCTGCGCATCAATAATATAAACCTCCAGTTCAGCACCAAAAGAGGGTACTCCCCGGCCGAAGTCTGGCTGCGATAAAAGCAGTTGCAGCGCCTTTAAGTTTTCATTCAAACGATTGCGAAATTCAGTAAAGTCTTGCGCTGAAAATTGAGTTTGTTCAATATATTTCCCCACAAGCAGATCCTCAGGATGATGTATGGATGAATATTGTGTTGTCCCTGCCGAATCGCAACCCTACATTTTAATTTCATTTGTGCCTGATAAAACTAGGACTGTTTATCAGGTTATCCAGTTTGCTATAAGCATAGTTTGTTTTATCTATCTTGGTATTACTTTAATCTGCTATCGGCCTGACTCTTATACAAAAGTCCCATGATTGTGGAATTTGGATATCAATCCAAATTGGCTACGTTTCCCCCATCCATTTTTCTTGTATTGAGCAAGTACTTTAGCAAGGAAAATCATGGAGCGAATTAAACGACAGTTTAGGTTCATGAGAAGGCTTGGGCAGCCTTTCTTTTGGGCGAGTTATGCGACAGCATAGTGTTACGAGCGGGCAAAGCTCTGCGTGCCCTGTTTTCTTTGGCAGTGCAAAGAGCATGACTTTTCGAACTGCGAA
>NZ_JBFGZY010000145.1:0-9981 GCF_041586535.1 Psychromonas sp.
AGTTTAAAAAAACAGCACCAGCGAGAGCCCAAATGGTCGCAGGTAAGGCAAATTTTTGAAGATCTAGTGGGCCTAAATCGAAAAAATTTAACGCAACATGCGACCATTTGGGCCTCGCCCTTCGGGAGCGCCTAAAAATCGCTCATTCTGCGTTGTGTCAGCTCGAAAGAGATCTCTATTCCTTCGCCAACACGCCTTGCCTGAGCGATTTTTAGTCAGCTCTGGCGTTCGTTTTTTAAACTATATGGTGCTCTAGCATCTCGGCACAATTTACCTTGCTGGCTTTGCATCTTGAAGTATCATGGGTATAAGCATTACAAAACATGGCTGAAGCGAAGTTTTAGACAACTTTTTCACCTTATTTAGCCCGAGCATCTCACACGCAAAAGGCGTGATACTATCGCCAAAAGAATTTATTAGACTCCTCGCATTCTCTCCTGATTCTGAAAACAGGGCAAAGTGTAAAAGGGTAGTCTTCTAATCGTTTACTTATACCTCAATCAAACCGCAAACGATGTACATACTCTCTGCTCCGGCCGCTATCCAATATCACCACAGCACGCAGGGTGAATACTCCCCAACCTCTGGTGGTCAATGGATGGCCAGGCCGAGATGCATCCCCCATTCGTTCAGAAGGGTTAAAAGTCGGATGCAGCAGGTATCGCACACTGACAATCCGTTCACGCGCTTCGCTGGGGCCAGAAATAAAAGCTGTCCATTGGTACCAGCTTCGGCCCGACCGCTGTTCAATAAAGCGCGCGTTGTTAACCAGGAGCAATTGCTCGAATACCTGCTGGTCAGTCATCGCGCTGTCGGACCAACCGAGTTTGCCGCGCAGCCATTCCTGGAAGCTGTCTTGCAGTCGTGCGATCCCCATACTCGTGGCTCGTTCCACCACCCCTATGTCATCATCCAATTCAAACAGATCCCTACCCTTGTATGCATTGAGCACTGATCTCAGGCTCCCTATTTCTTGCAGATACATAGCGAACATCTTAGCGGTGGCGTGCCTGACCTGGAAAAGCTGCGCATCGTCTAACTGCCCCCAATCCATGCTTAGCAGCGCTTCGAGCGCCGGAACGTCACGGGGCTTGAGGAATGGGATGCGCCAGTGGTCACGGCGGAATCTACCTGCAATACGGTTACCATCCAGCATTTTGAATTCCTCAAACAGCGCTGCACTCCCCTCGTTTAGCCAAGGTGGGGCATATGGCAAATTTTGATCCAGAAGAGCATGCATGACCTCGTGACCCACAGTGCCGGCTCCACCCGATCGCCACACGCTGACACTGGCATCCAAAGGAAAAGTATAGGCCCAGGTCCCGCTCGATATTTGCAAATCATGCTCTTCGCGGGCGTGTCGCTGTAGTTGTTCTCTGGTGTTGAACAGATATACAGTGATCAGAGTACGGGGCGGCTCCAGGCCGTATTGTCTAGCGAGGCGTTGCACAACCTGTTCCATCAACGAACTGATAAACCTCAGTTCGTCGTGCTCGTAGTCACCGGTTACCAAAAAGTTGTCACCGGTAAATACTCGCTGGAAACCGCGCCGGTGCAGACTTTCCACAGCCTGCTGGATATTGTGCCGGCTGAACAAGCGCCTTTCGTATTCAAGCGTGACCTCAGGTGTCATCTGCGAATGTTCATTTTTGACAAGCTCTTCTTGCATGGAGCCTTTTCCTCCAACAAATGCAATAGCGGTACCCGGTGGCACGTAGCGAGCCAACTGCTCTCCCCAACACTCGCTCGCTGCACGACTGATCTGATTCGTGTCCTCCGAGCTTAGCCCACGGTAACGCGCCGGAAGTTTTGACAACGCGTCAGCACCAGGGGTCGGGCACAAACACGAAGCCAACATGAAATCCGATTGCAGATTGCGGCGTCCTTTGAGCCACAGTTCACGGCGGTAGGCGCGTAAATCCTCGACCATGCGGTTTTGGTCCTGGTTACAGGCACCGCTCTCATAGCGTTGACGCAGTTCGGTCAAGCCGGCCTGAGATGGTATACTAAATCCAGTGGTCGAGATAACGGCGATCAGTAAAACCCACCTGATTATATACATGGTTTTCATTTCTCCTTCCTCGCCGCGCATTGAGGCCCATCGGGATCAACAGCACAATCGAAACCATCATTCACTTCGATTTCGACATTCGGTGCTATATAATCAACACTTTTTGCACCTGGGTATGTGCCAAGATAGATTGATGTATCCTGAATCTCGATGCGATGATTGGTAACTATGGAGGTGATGATCAGAACGGTGCCCAAACTTGCTAGGATGATACCCGGCGAAGAACTCTGCACAGACAATTTCACTAAATTACTGTCCGCCCCAATAGATGACGTTGGCTCACGCAGGCGACCCAATATGAAGGAAGCCCCCACCAGACAGAGAATCATGCCGGTGACAAAACTCAGGTAGCTGACCCAGATACGCGACATAAGCAGCACGTTGCCCTGATGATAGCGGCGACTCAGAGCCTGAGCCTCCAACGCGGCATACACGGACAGTGACTCCGCCCCTTTGGCATCAGGTTGTTCAGGAATGGCGGCCTGCAGGCGTTGATAAAGTTCCGCTCCGGGTGGATCTGCGATACGGGCATGAAGGTAGACCAACTGCACCAGGCTGGCGATAAAGAAAAATACGGTCAAACCCACCAACATACGTCTCATCAACACTTCATAAGTTCCCCATTGAGGGCGGGGGTAAGGTACTGAGTGGTCCGCGCGCGCGGAACCGGTACGCTGTTTTTTCCCCGAATTGTTCACCATATCATTTTCTCGCGGTGTTTTTCCTAACCGTGTATTAATTGTCATTCGTACTAATACAAATACAATATGTGTACTTGGTAAAACTTAGACCATTCCAATCTTTAAAAACAGTTTGCGGCATACATAACTTAGCGCTATTTATTTTATCTCTTTTGCCGTAAAACCTCGTCCTTTAGGGCGGATATAAAGCAGAGTTTGTTTTTGCTTAATATGTTCAAAAAATACCGTAGGGTATGCGCTATTTTAAGTCTATGGAGTACACATCAGACTTGGTGGATTGCAAGTTTATGGCGCACGATGTACTACTTTCTTGTTTTGCGGGCTTGCTGCTGGTTTACCAAATCTACGCAAGGCCTTGTAATAACCTGATGCCCTCAGATTTGATACTCCGTCCTCCTTACAAATATCTTTAAATAACTGATCTGCTGCTTTTCTGTGAGTTCTGGAGCTAAGCTGTTCAAGCCTCATTAACTGATAGAGCGCATCATGAACCAGAGACGCACGCATATTTTGGTCTGTATCAATGACAGGACCCGAAGGACCATCCCATGCATAGCCTTCCTTAACCAGCAAATTTCCATTAGTGTCCAGATCAATAAAATCTGTTTTTATAGCAGAATTTGGTTTGATTGGAATATCGATCTTGTAACTGCTTGCCAGCTGGTATTTATAGTCAGCTCTATAGCTGATAAAGCCTTCTGTAACCATTTCACGACTCCTCTTCTTTGATGTTTAACTGAAACACGATGTCGCCGTTACCTGGAATACCGGCGTAGCGTTTGTCCGAGCTAAACGCCCTTGTCAGGCAAGACGCAACTCCTTCAAAGAGGCCAAAGCGTTTGTCCCGCTTATATCAGGATTGATGCTCAACTCAAGAATAGTGACTCCCGAAAGATCTACCTGATAATTTTCAATTTCACTGGTTGAACCTTCGGGGCTGAAGTTCCACTGCTGCCTTATAATTTCCCGGTACGATAGACCACCGTCATTAGACCAACGCAAAATAAATTCTTGCGTACGTATAATTTCCGGCTCTTGAAAGTTCAGCCTGATCCATTGGATTCTCTGAGGGTCGTCGAATCGCAGCCTGATCATCTGTTTTCCTGGCTCTAAGGCACACCACTCCGATACTTTACCAGGCAACAGTGCGGACTCGATTGGAAATGCATCGTCCTCTGAAGTGACTTCAACTGCCGCAAGCTTCTCGATATCCAGCCATTTCCGAGAAGAGTCAACGTCTTGTTTCTGATCTAATTTGATAATTTTCTTGCGCATCAGGATACCTTCTATACTGGAAAAATCAGATTAATATTATTTAACTGCCTAATCTTATTTTAGCCGTCATTCACACTAATACACATTTACAATATGCCGATTTAATTCCATTTCCGGATAATAGAAATGAAATACTATTTAATATCATAAAGTTAACTTGTTCAGTTATACAGTGCAGGTAGCTTTATATAGTGCAAGGCAAATCTTAACTATTAGAGGGAGATTTAACCCATCAATAACTGTAATAATCATTGTGCAGTATCGATTCGCTTATTTAAAGCTGACAGCTCACCCGATTGCTTGGGATTATTAGGTCTTTTTGCTATTTACTCTCATCTATTTCTTGAAGCTCGACTATTATTACATGCGTATCCGTTATTCCAATATTTTCCCCCACATGACTTTGAGCAGCAACCCAGTATGTTTCTCCTTCATTTTTCTGCACGACCAATTCCTTCCCATTACCTAAAATCAATTTTCGTTTAAATGGTGACAATGCATAAACGATGCTGTCAGGATGATTGTGCCTATTCGTTTTGTCTCCCGGTTTATCCCTGTATTCCATTACCCGAACCCTTTCATTTTGAAAAACAACTTGATACTTATTTGAATCAGTTACTACCGGATCCTCTGCGAGAGCATAATTCGACAACCACAACAAACTTAAGCCAAGTACACTTTTCTTCATTTTGTTCGCCTTATTGAAGTATGTATTCTATATTGCCCGACTGTGTATTAGTTAATATTCAAACTAATAGCCATTCACCAAAATATGTTTATTGGATAGTAAGTTAGACCATATCTGTCATTACAAACTTTTACCTGGCTCACAAAAATGAGAAAACATTAATTTTTTGCTTGGGAAAATACAGGAATCCGGAGCAGTTATTGCCTTGTACAATAGTGAATAGTGCAAACTGTGCTTTATGCTGAGTAGTTTTTTTCTGGTATTACCATTGGATAATTAAAAATCTTGCCCCTAAGCTTCTTGCCTTTGAAATTTGCTGGTTGTTTCTTTTTGCCAGGGAAAGTCTGCTTAAACTGATTTTGCCGTTGTGAATTTTGTTATCTGTTTGATCTTAAGTTTGCCACGTCGACTTGTGCACTTGCATTACGGGCAGCAGCGGCAACCTCTTTAGTTACGACAGTTTTACCAATAGGTGCAATTGAAATGCCTGCAAGTTTTAAATGCTGTAAAGCAAATGGAATTCCGATAATTGTGATAAAGCAGGCGAGCGCTGAAAACAGATGACCGACAGCCAACCAAACCCCGGCAAAAATGAACCAGAGAAAATTTCCTAACATTCCTAAACTGCCCGTTCCAAGGTCTTCGAATTGCGTTAACTGATTACGAGGGATAGCCTCTTTGCCAAAAGGGAAAAAGGAAAAACCAGCCATAACAAAACAAGCTCTTCCCCAGGGAATACCTACAATACTGATAAAAGCCAACAACCCGAAAAAGAACCAGGCTAATCCCATTATTACGCCACCAAACATAAACCAGATTAAATTACCAATGAGTCTCATTTCACTTCCTTTACTAAAATAAAAAAGTTGCTGGGTTACCTAAACAGATAACTTCCAGCTTAGCTGCGGACAAGGCACAAATACGCTTTCAACACGATACCTCTTTACACTACCAGAAACTGAAGTTAGGGCCCGTTTATCTTTCCTCGCATTATGTGTTGAGGACCGGCCTCTCCACCAAGGTATTTTTCACCCGTAATTTCAAAACCACCTTTTTGATAACAAGCTTGTGCAGCCCGATTGAGACAATTAACCGTCAGATAAATTGAATTATATGCTGAGTAATTTGCCTTCAGGTAAGAAAACAATGCTTTTACAGACGCGGTTCCAATCCCCTTGCCCTGATGATTTACGTCAATTACAAATGTCCTCAAAGCAATTCCGTTGTCAGCGCAAAACTCATGGGTAAATGCGTAAGTAATATCAATTTTGAAGAAACCAACAACTTCATCATAAGACTTAATTACATGGAGGTGAGTTGTGTCGTTACCATCAGCTAAGAACTCTTCAGCTGCTCCTGCAAATTTCATCTGCTCTTCCGCTAAAGTAATTTTAAGCACACTTTCGATGTGCGCGTCGCTAAGCTTTTCTATGCTAACCATTATCTTCCGCCTTTATTAGGGTATGCTGACCTTTCGAGTACAAATTTTGTTCAATCTAAAAGCGTTCTGAGCAAGGTGCGAAGAGCGAAGCATAGTTGTTCTATGTAAACGACAAGCAACGCAGCGCACTTTTAGATGAACCCGCAGGGCAGCATTTGTTCGCGCGATCGTATTCGTTATCGCCAGCTTATGAAGAGTAACTACACTACGCAGGCTCTGCCTTGTATAAAATACGAACAAACCGCTGCAAAAATGCACGTAAAAGGTCAACAGACCCTAATAACATCAAGACCAACATCCCATGTCCGGTCATCGTTATTGTTTTGTTTTTTCGGGTGGGAATTGAATCCACGAGACGATAACCAATAAGCCGAATGTGGTATATATAAAGGTAAACACCCAATCAGGAGCTTGATAATACAAGATACGTTGTAACCAGTATTGAATAAAACTACCGGAATATTGTGCTTCATTGATTTGTTCACGCAGCCACATTTCAAACGTTGTTAGCGGACATATTAACCCTAACCAGGATTGAACAACAACAAAACAGATACCGGCAAGGTGAGTTAGCCTGAACCACCAATTACGGATCCATACCCACTTAAGGTATCCACCAATCACAATTAGGATCAGAGCTAGAATCACAAAAACAACAAATGAAAAGTGAATAAACAATATTGTATCTGCGATATATTGATAAAATTTCATCACGCACCTTAGAACGCTTCGGCCCGGCTTGGTAACTATACCCATGATACTTCAAGATGCAAAGTCAGCAAGGTCAATTGTGCCGAGATGCTAGAGCACCATATAGTTTAAAAAACGAACGCCAGGGCTGACTGAAAATCGCTCAGGCAAGGCGTGTTAGCGAAGGAATAGAGATCTCTTTCGAGCTGACACAACGCAGAATGAGCGATTTTTAGGCGCTCTAGGCATAAAATTTCAGTATAGTTATTCTACATAGAGGTGTTATAACAACGCAGCTTGGTGCAATTTCCCTTGCCCTACGGGGCGCGAGCTCGAAAACCAGTGCTGCGTTGCACCAATCGAAAAGGGAATAACCATTACCTCATGTTGCGCCTTGCTCTGATTTCCAAGCTCGTGCCTGACAAAGCATTTTGAAGTAACATAGGTATATATCAAGTCCGAAAGGCGATCTGATTTACGGGGCCTCTTTATCCTCATCTTGCCAGAGCCATCTGCCTTCGACCTCAAGATGAAACGTCACACTGAGAAAATAGCTATTAAGACAATCATTCCCGGAACGACTAATTTCCTAATGTATCAGTCATAATAAGCGTTCTTATTAATGTTGCCAATATGGGTGTATAAATATGACCGATGACAGTTTATCACCTGTCGCATCAGCAGTACTTTTAGTTAAATGTTTACAAAAGCATTGCTGATGCCTGTTTCTGCTTTTAAGCCCTTGCTTGATTGACGTACAAAAGCTTACGGTTGTTTCTGATTAAGAGCTGCTTATTCTGATTTCGAATATTAGGTATAAATAAGCAGTTACACAGTTTTTATTGGGCAGCTCTCAAAGTCAGATAAATAACTATAAACGAGAAAACGGTCCCATCTGTTATACACCTTTGCCGCAGCAACTACTGCCTTTTTGTATCGGAGGGCATTTAACTGTGCCGTAAGAACAAAATACACAGCAGTCGCCCGGTAAAGGTTTCAACACATAATGACATGATTCGCACTCATAGAACCACTGGCAGTAATCTGTGGGCATCAATTCAGATTTTTGATGGCCGCATTCAGGACAGGTGATCGTAGATTCTAAAATCAAATCTGGCATTTATCTTACTGTAAAGGTCAACTAATTTTGAGCAGATTTGCGTATTCAAGAGGCAGTGATCCAGAGAATCAAAGCATCTTTTTCACTAATTGAAATGAGCATATGCCCCATATTGGCATCATAATAGACGGAATCACCTTCATTTAAGTTGACCGGTTCATAAAACTCTGAAAAGAAAGTAATTTTACCGGATAATACTAATAAAAATTCTTCGCCATCGTGACGAATCCAGTCCGAATAATCTGCAAAATCACGTGACCTGACCAATGACTTGAACGGCATCATTTTTTTGTTGCTTAACTGCGTAGCCAGTAACTCATGCTCATAGGTCGAAGTTGGATGGGGTTTCCCCTCTTCATTGCGGGTAATATCACGACGACCTGTTGCGCGAACCTGCTTAGGCGGAGCAAACAGCTGAGGAATATCTATCTGTAAACCGCTAGTCAATTTTTGCATTACCTGAAAGGTTGGCGATATCTGTTCATTTTCTATCTTAGATAAGGTTGAACGTGCTAAACCCGTTTTTTTACTGACTTCCTCTAACGTTAAATCAAATGACTTGCGTATCTCTTTTAAACGCTGTCCGAGTTTAACGGGTTCTATTTTTTCATCTCCCTGATCCTCAGAAATTAGCATCGATGGATAAATATCTTGCTGAATAAGCTCTGTCATTACTGCCTCTTTTGCCTAGCTATATATTGAACGTCATTAATAAAGCGTATTAAAAAAGGTTCAAATCGAACCAGGAAATAAAAAGTTTCCTTTAGGAAACTTTTTCCAAAAAAACAATGGAATAATACACTCGTCACACATATAATAACTTAAATTTTTAAGCTTTATCTAAAAAGTTGCTGAAACACCATTATATCCCTCAATGATTAACCATTGTTTATCTTTGAGTAAGGTAAAAATAAGCATAAAAAACCTGATTAGACAGCGTTACACTTAATTTTAAATCATTATTTGGTAATAAATTTCACTATCGGAAACTTATTTTTCACCAAAAGCTAAAATTCAGTGACAATCTCTCTGGTCACATACGCTTAAATTGTAGCTAAGAAAGGTTTTCGGGGTTTTGACCGGTCAATAACTCTGCTATGGGATTAAAAAACAACTGACAGTTGATTCGAACAAGATGATGATACGGATGAGTCACACTGTATAACAACTAAATTTAGCTATTGTCATCGTTTTATCACGAGGCAATGGTCTTACAATATTTTACATAAACAAAGAGTAAAGGGGTTAACATGGAAAACGCATTAAAATTCACTGATACGCATGAATGGGTACAGGATAACGGTGACGGTACTATTACTATGGGTATTTCAAATCAGGCGCAACAACTTTTAGGTGATGTAGTATTCGTTGATCTGCCGGAAGTTGGCGATCAAACCGAAGCCGGGGAAACTTTTTCATTAGTCGAGTCAGTTAAAGCAGCTTCTGATCTCTACGCACCTGTTACAGGTGAAATAGTGGAAATTAATGAAGAGCTGGAAGACAACCCTGAATACATTAATGAGTCTCCTTATTCTGCAGGTTGGATTGTCAAAATTAAACTCGCAGACCCGAGTGAACTTGATAACCTGATGTCGAGCGATGACTACCACGCAGCCAACGAAGAATAATTAACGCAGTAAATACAATGTGATTAAGTAAACTTAATGATTACCTGTTTATTTAAGTAGCGTAAATCAATGTTAGTTTTTTGCTAATTTGTGTAATTAAAATAGCTAATTACACAAATAAACTCGGTACATTCAGCCAGTTAGGCAGACTTAAACCAAGAGCAAAAATTAATGGAATTGCCTAAATTAGGCGGCTGTAAACCCGCCTTAGTTTTGTTCTAATACCTAGGGTCTGTTGACCTTTCGAGTACAAATTTTGTTCAATCTAAAAGCGTTCTGAGCAAGGCGCGAGGAGCGAAGCATAGTTATTCTATGTAAACGACGAGCAACGCAGCGCAGGACGCTTTTAGATGAACCCGTAGGGCAG
>NZ_JBFGZY010000146.1:0-9851 GCF_041586535.1 Psychromonas sp.
CTAGCTAGACATAAAACTACGTTTTAGTCTTTGTTATTGATTTTGTAATTAGAACAACTAGTTACTGCAATCAATGCCTTGCTTTCATCCATTTTCCTACGCCTAAATAGATCATCTAATTAACGGAATTGGTATAATTTTGCTGTGATCAATGTGATATATCCAGGCTGCCTCAAGATAGCGAAATCTGCATCTTGAAGTAGCTTGGGTATAGCGCACAGCTGCAGTGCTTTTTTTATATCTGCCTTTACTTTCCGCTGGTTATAGTTCACTCTTAAATCTCTTGTCTTAAAGGATTTATTCATGAGATTCTACCGTCCAAGGTTATTCGCTTTACCCTTTTTCTTTGTATTAACAGCCTGCCAGTCTCTTCCTGATACCGCTCCTGAGAGGGCACGGGATTTTTCTGAGCAGAATCTCGCGATTCGCCAGTTGCCGCTGCCAACAGCAGTTCAAGTTGACTATCAAGATGAGATTAAGTTATTAAGGATTAATCAACTACTTGCTGAGGAAAAAGGTTTGTCCGGCAGACAGCGGGCGATACTGTTTTATGAGCGTGGTGCTATTTATGACCGCATGGGGTTAACTGCTCATAGCCGTTATGATTTTACCCAGGCGTTGAATGCCGATCCTACCTTTGCCGAACCTTATAATTCTTTAGGCTTGTATTTGTTGCTCTCTCAGTCTTATGACGAAGCTTTTGACGCTTTTGATTCAGCATTAGAGCTTTCTCAGGAGATGCAATACAGTTATTTACACCGTGCAGCCGGTCTGTATCAAGTTGAACGTTATTATCTGGCTAAAAGTGATATTGAAAAGTTCTATATGCTTGATAAAACGGATCCCTACCGTATTTTATGGCGCTTTATTATCACAGCGCAGCTGGATCCGCAAAAAGCGTTAGACGCGTTGCGGTCAGATACTCAATTAAAAGAAGATATGCGTTATGCCTGGTCAATAGTCGACGTCATTGCCGGCAGGATCACAGAAAAGAGATTTCTTGAAACTGTCAGTTACGGTGTCAGAAGCAATAAAGAGCTGGCGAAGCGGTTATGTGAAGCTTATTTTTATCTCGGCCACTGGCATAAGTTATCAGGTAATATCGAAAAAGCGATTTATTACTTTAAATTAAGTACGGCAACCAATATCCATGAATTTATCGAGTATAAATATTCTCTGATGGAATTAGCGGCTATTCAGATACAGCTGCAGGAAGGGCTGGATAGCTTGTAATGTAGTCCAGCTTTTAGCCGTCAGCCGTCAGCCGTCAGCTTTCAGCCGTCAGCCGTCAGCTTTCAGCCCTCAGCTTTCAGCCGTAAGTCATTGCATTGTTGACGTTGTTCATGGTGCATAAATACACCCTACAGTTTGCTAAAACTTAACGCAGCAGAAATCCGTGTGTGTTTGCGCATCGTTGTCATTGCACTGTGGGTGCATAAATGCAGCCTACAAAGTCGCTTATATGATACAGCGGGTTGCTGGGGTTTTTACCCGGATAAAAACAAAAAAGGTAACCATAGGGTTACCTTTTGCGGATATTATTTCAAATTAACAATATTATTTTAGATTATCCAAGTAGCGCTCAGCATCCAGTGCTGCCATACAGCCCGTACCGGCAGAGGTGATTGCCTGACGGTAGATATGATCAGATACATCGCCTGCAGCAAAAACACCTTCGATGCTTGTCTGCGTAGCATTACCTTCGCTACCGGATTGCACTTTCAGGTAACCGTGGTTCATCTCAAGCTGACCGGCAAACATATCGGTATTAGGTTTATGGCCGATAGCGATAAACACGCCCATTACCTCAAGAACTTCAGTATTGACTGACAGGGTGTCTTTTAAACGCAGGCCTGTTACGCCCATTTCATCGCCCAATACTTCATCCAATACTCTGTCGGTGTGTAAAATAATATTACCGTTAGCGACTTTATCATTAAGTCTGTCTAACAAAATTTTCTCACTGCGGAAGCCTGTTCTGCGGTGAATCAAATGCACTTCCGAAGCAATATTTGATAGATATAAAGCTTCTTCAACGGCTGTATTACCACCGCCAACAACGGCAACTTTCTGGTTTTTATAGAAGAAACCATCACAGGTTGCACAGGCTGAAACGCCGCGACCTTTAAAAGCTTCTTCGGATTCCAGGCCAAGATAACGTGCCGATGCACCCGTTGCAATGATCAATGCGTCACAAGTGTATGAACCATTATCGCCTTTTAAAGTGAAAGGGCGCTGGGTTAATTCAACTTCGTTGATATGATCAAAGATGATTTCAGTGTCAAAACGTTCAGCGTGCGCTTTCATGCTTTCCATTAAGCCCGGGCCGGTCATATCTGCACCGCCACCAGGCCAGTTTTCAACATCAGTTGTTGTGGTAAGCTGTCCGCCTTGCTGCATTCCTGTGAGCAATACCGGGTTTAAATTTGCACGTGCTGCATAAACCGCCGCAGTATATCCCGCTGGTCCTGAACCTAAAATTAATAATTTGTGATGTTTTGTTTCGCTCATAACTATACCTTGTATAAAGAGATCTTTTATTGTTTGCTTTGTCTGTAAATAATTTGCAATAAATTCTGGAGGGTTATAGTAAACCTCTGCAGAGAAAAAAACAGTATAAAAAAACGGATATTTCATTGAAATATCCGTTTGAAGTGATAGTTAAAAACTATTAACTAAATATTAATTAATTAAATAGTTATTTTAACGTGGCTTTAACTGTTTCACTGCTGGCATTGTTTGTTGCAAAACTACTGCCTGCCTGGCGTGTTGACTTAGCGATAGTTGTACGCTCCGTCGCGCCGATAATGACTATTTCAGCATTCAGATCCAGTGGCCCGCTGACAGTTTTAGTCATCGGGGAAGTTGATGATTTACTGACATTACTGACAGTGCCGTGGTTTTTGCTGTCAGACTGTTTCTCAGCAGCCACTTCAGCAGTTTTTTGTACTTTGCCCGGTGCTTCAACCGCAGCGGCTTCATTTACTTCGGTTGGTGCTTCAACCGCAGCGACTTCATCTACTTCGGTTGGTGCTTCAACTGCAGTTACTTCTTGTACTTCAGGCGTTTCTTCTGCTTTAGCAATTTCAGTCGGTTGTGCGATAGCTGGCGCTGTATCGGCAACTTTAACATCAACATCAGCAGGTTTTTGCGTCGTCTGTTCAGGGAGAATCTGTGCAGCCGCTTCAATCACATCGTCCTTAAGGCTTTCCTGAATTTGTTCAACAGCCTGTTGGGTAGTTGTAACAGTTTCAATAGCGTCAATTTCTACTGCGATGGGTGCTGTAGCAGTTTGTGTTTTTGTATCCGCCATTTCAGCCATTGCCTGATCCGCTACCGGCTCAAATTTAGCTTCATTAGTGGCTGTTTCTGATTCAGGGTAACGGCTGCTTACGGGATCTTTTTGATCTGCCGGCAGTACATAATCCTCTTTGTTCTCAGAAGCGGCATTTCTTTTTCCGCGTTGCGCGTTATTACGTAAATAACGTGAACGACGGCTTGGTATTGCCACTTTTTGATGGTCTTCAGTTTCAGTTTTCTCAACCGTTTCTGCTGTGTTTTCTGCTGCCGTTGCCAGCTTATCTGCTTCTTCTTTTGCAGGTGCTTTTGCTTTAATCGGTTTAGTTTTTGCCGCTTCAGACTTTTGTTTAACGGTAGGCGCTTTTTTCGCTTCCACGTTTTTAGACGTTTTACTGTCTAAGTTTGACTCATCAACAACTGCCGTTTCCGGGGTGGCGGCTTCAGGTGCATTCTGAATGCGTACTTTTTTACGCATATTTCTGCGTTTACGACGAACTGCCACAACTTCTTCATTACCCTGCTGATCCGCTTTTTGCGGTTTTTTAGGACGCTGAGGTTTTGCTTTAGGCTCAGCTGCCGCTTCTGCAGAACGAACTTTATCAGGACGATTTTGATTACGGTTACGATTACGGTTGCGGTTGCTGTTACGGTTACTACGCACATTCGTTTCCGGTTTCGCTGCAGGCTGCTCTGCTTTTTTCTCAACGGGTTGTTCTACTTCTTTAGTGCTGAAAATAGAGGTGATTGCCGATATTATTTTTGTCAGTAAAGAGGGTGATGATGCCGGTATTGCTTTCTGATCGGTAACAGCGGCTTCCTGCTCTAATTTGGGTGCGACTGTCTGCTGTTTAGGGCTGGCAAAACCCGACAGAACAGGGTCCGCTTCATTTTTTTGTTCATCTTTAATAACATTTGGAATGTAAACGGTATGTTGTTTTTCCAGCGCATCGTAATTGATATCTTCTTTACCGTCTTTGCGGGTACGTTTGATTTCAAAGTGCGGGGTTAACAGGTTTGCATTGGGAATAATGTAAACTTCACAACCATGGCGTTTTTCAATTTTTGCAACAGATTTACGTTTTTCATTTAACAGGTAAGCTGCAACTGCAACCGGAACCGTTGCCTGAATCTGCACAGTATTCTCTTTTAAGCCTTCCTCTTCGATTAATCGTAAGATAGCTAACGCAAGTGATTCATTATCGCGAATGGTACCCTGGCCATGACAACGCGGACAAACACGTGACGCTGATTCGCCGAGAGAAGGGCGGATACGCTGACGTGACATCTCCATCAGACCGAAACGGGAAATACGGCCCAATTGAATACGCGCTCTGTCCTGACGTACAGATTCACGCATGCGGTTTTCAACTTCACGCTGATGGCGGGCAGGGGTCATATCGATAAAGTCGATAACCACTAAACCGCCTAAGTCACGTAAGCGTAATTGACGGGCGATCTCTTCTGCAGCTTCAAGGTTGGTATTAAAGGCTGTTTCTTCGATATCACCGCCACGTGTTGCACGTGCGGAGTTGATATCAATTGAGGTTAATGCTTCAGTGGGATCAATAACAATTGAGCCGCCTGACGGTAAGCGGACTTCGCGCTGGAAAGCCGATTCAATTTGACTTTCTACCTGATAATGGGTGAATAGCGGTATTTCGCCCTGGTATAATTTCAGACGATTTATATAATCCGGGCGAACCATGGCGATATGGCTTTTGGCAAGTTCAAAAGTTTTAGCATGGTCAATGACAATTTCACCGATATCGCGACGCAGATAATCACGGATAGAGCGGACAATAACATTACTTTCACGGTGAATTAAAAAAGGTGCAGGTTGGGAGGTTGCCGCTTCGTCAATGGCCTGCCAATGATTAACCAGCACATTAAGGTCCCATTCTAACTCTTCAGGTGTTTTACCTACACCCGCAGTGCGCACGATTAAACCCATGCCGTTCGGTAGTTTGAGATGACTAAGGGCTTCTTTAAGTTGCGTTCGTTCATCACCTTCGATACGACGGGAGATACCGCCTGCCCGGGGGTTATTGGGCATCAATACCAGGTAGCTGCCAGCCAGGCTGATAAAGGTGGTTAATGCTGCACCTTTGTTACCACGCTCTTCTTTTTCGATCTGGACAATGACTTCCTGACCTTCTTTGATAACATCCTTGATATTTGGACGTCCTTTAAAAGAGTAACCATCAGGGAAGTAGGTGCGGGCAATTTCTTTAAGTGGCAGGAAACCATGTCTTTCGGCGCCGTATTCAACAAATGCGGCTTCTAAACTAGGCTCTACGCGGGTGATTTTTCCTTTGTAAATGTTTGCTTTTTTCTGCTCATGACCCGGACTCTCAATATCTAGATCATATAACTTTTGGCCGTCAACGAGGGCCACACGCAACTCTTCAGCTTGAGTTGCATTGATTAACATTCTTTTCATTTAATAAACTCTTATATTTTATCGTTATTTTTAATTTGTTGGTTATGTATCTGCTTACTTGACCTCGAGTCTGGTTATGCAGTCTCGCGACTGGAGAATATGTAGAGGTGCATTTGAAAGTAAAAGCAAAGATCTGATTCTTATTACTTTGAAGGTAATCAAAAAAATAAGAATAAGACTCAACATTCTGTTTTTGTATTTATAGGCGTTTAGACTGCCAGCTGAATGTGTTTTTATCAGCGAGTCTTTAACTCTATGATTGTCTCATTAATAGTACTTTACCCGCAATATAAATTTTTAGATATTATCTCTATACCCATGTTACTTCAAAATGTTTTGTCAGGCGCGAGCTCGGAGAACAGAGCAAAACGCAACATGAGGGAATGGCCTTCACTTTTCGATTGGTGCAACGTAGCGCTGGTTTTCGAGCTCACGCCCCGTTGGGCAAGGTAAATTGTACCAATCTGCGTTGTGTCAGCTCGAAAGAGATCTCTATTCCTTCGCTAACACGCCTTGCCTGAGCGATTTTTAGCCAGCTCTGGCGTTCGTTTTTTAAGCTATATGGTGCTCTAGCATCTCAGCACAATTTTCCTTGCTGACTTTGCATCTTGAAGTATCATGGCTATATAACTCGTGATAAACTTAACGAATGGAACAGATAAACTACACAGTACGCATACTTGAGATCACTCAAGAGAATGCACAACAACGAATTGATAATTATCTTCGTTTACATTTAAAGGGTGTCCCTAAAAGTATGATCTATCGGATTGTGCGTAAGGGGGAAGTGCGTGTTAATAAAAAACGCATTAAACCTGAATATAAACTGCAATCGGGCGATATTGTCCGTATTCCGCCCGTGCGCGTTGCAAAAGATAATGTCTTGCCTTCCCCTAAACTCGATAAAATAGCCAATCTGGAAGAGAGGATAGTTTATGAAGATGATGCTTTGATCATTTTAAATAAACCCTCGGGGCTCGCTGTTCACGGCGGCAGCGGACTTGATTTTGGTGCTATTGAAGGCCTGCGGGCCTTACGCCCGGATGCGCGTTTTCTAGAATTGGTTCACCGCCTTGATAAAGATACATCGGGCTGTTTACTGATTGCCAAAAAACGCAGTATGTTGCGCGCGTTGCATGAGCAACTGCGCAATAAAACCATGAACAAACAATATCATACCCTGGTTAAAGGGACCTGGGATAAAAAATGGCGCAGTGTTAGCGAGCCGTTACTGAAAAATGCACAGGATTCTGTGGTGAAAGTAAGTCCGTTAGGCAAAGCCTCCGAAACGCGTTTTAAAATTCTGCAGCGTTTTCAGGGAGCAACTTTGCTTGAGGCTTCGCCGGTTACGGGAAGAACCCATCAGATACGCGTCCATACTGCCTGTAAAGGGCATAATATTGCCTGCGATGATCGTTATGGTAATGAAGTATTCACTCGGGCGATGCAGGGGTTAGGCTTAAATCGCCTGTTTTTACATGCCGCGCATATTACTTTTTTCCATCCTGTTTTAGAAAAGCAGCTAACCGTCAGTGCACCACTCTGTGTGGAGTTGACAACTTTATTGGATAAACTGCAGAAAAGTTAACTCTGATTTTCAGGTTACAGCGACCAACTGCTTTTTTAAAAAAGCGGTTGGTTATCTGTAAGTTCTTAGGGTCTGCAAGTAGGGTGTGCTTTGCGCACCAATTATGGCCATTTTTCATAATCGTGCTTATCGCGTATTGGAAATTTCTAACATCAATGTTGCCAAAGCGTAGATTCTTTTCTCCGGAATAGTGATGTATTTATTCTATCCATCGCGTTGTAAACTAGCTCCACACCATTTTTCAACACTTTTAAATCTGTGGTAATTTCGGTGCGCAAAGCACACCCTACTCTTTTTGTCGCAATTTTTAAAATGATATATTCTCCCGTTGGCGGTGCATTAAATAGCCTTATTTATTGATAGTTTGCGGGAGCTACCACCGTAGGGTGTGCTACGCGCACCATTTTTTGCTTTAACTTAACTGTTACTTGTCTTATGCCGTACCCGCGCCTGGATTCTCCTCTGCAACATTAACTGCCTCGCCTGAAGGCTCAGTTCCGGATATCGTTTGTTTACTTTTATTGTTTGAGATTCAAGGTACGCTGCATAAATGCACACTACAAATTAGACCTCAGATATAACCGGTTACTATAAGGTACTTGCCGAACAGCCAGACTTTAAGTATCTTGGAATAAAATCAACCACAGAACCGCACGGAAACTATATGCTCTGCAATAAACTGACTGTTGAAAATTCAACAAAAAAAAAATATTCACTTATTATTTTCGATTGGGATGGCACCTTGATGGATTCTATCGATAAAATTATCGCCTGCGTCGGTGTCGCCGCACAGCTTAATAATTTAGCCGTTCCTTCCGCGCAATCTATTCGTAATATTATCGGTCTCAGTTTAGATAAAGCCATGGCAACGCTTTACCCGAGTTTAGTGGCGGATAAACGTGAGGAACTGGTCGAAGCCTATCGCCAGCAATATGCCAGTTTAAATAAACAGAAAACGCCATTTTATCCGGGGATTAAAGACTGGTTAAAAATATTGAAAGAGCAGGGTTATATTCTTGCTGTTGCAACGGGAAAAGGGCGTAATGGACTCAATCGTGTGCTTAACGAGCATGATCTGAATGATCTTTTTGCTGTTACTTACTGTGGCGACGAAGCACTTTCTAAACCTCACCCGCTGATGCTGCATAACATTTTAACCGAGCTGGACATGAAGGCTGAACAAGCTCTGATGATAGGTGATTCTTCATTTGATTTGGAAATGGCGAATAACGCGAATATTGACTGTATCGGCGTCACCTATGGGGTCCATTGTGAAACCACACTGTCGCGCTATAAACCGATTGCAATTTTAGATGATCTGCCAAATCAGCTTGGTAACTATATTTAAGGAAAAACAGTGTTCAGCGATTATATCAAAATCACCGGTCGTGGTGAAAAAGGCAAGCGTGCTTTAACTCAGCAGGAGGCACATGATGCGCTCAGTTGTTATTTAAACGGTGAGGCAGAATTATTACAATTAGCGGTCCTATTGATGCTGCAGCGTGTGCGTTGTGAAACGCCTGAAGAGGCGGCGGGTTATATTCAGGCGCTGCGTGAACGCATTGATCCGCAATGGGGAAAAGTTGAAGTGCAGCTGGACTGGCCCTGTTTTGCCGGGAAAAAACGTCAACCACCATGGTTATTATTAGCGGCAAAGGTACTTGCTGAACAGGGGAAAAGAGTTGTCCTGCATGGGCATAACGCGGTGGATGCGGTCAAATACCAAATTGAGTCTGCCTGCCCGATACTAAATATAAAAATGGTGACCACTGCCGCTGAGGCACAAGCTGAACTGGATAAATCAGCTCTTTGTTATATTCCGTTATCGGCTTATTGTCCCGAGTTGATACCGCTGTTAGCACTGCGTGAGCAAGTCGGATTACGTACTCCCTTAAATACGGTCGCGAGAAGTCTCAACCCGCTTAATGCACCTTACGCAATGCACGGTGTTTTTCATAAAGGTTATGAAAAACTGCATGCTCATGCGGCGCTGTTAACGGGGGAAAAGAACATGGTTGCCTTTAAAGGTGAAGGTGGCGAAAGTGAAATAAATCCGCGTGTTTCTACGACCGTATGCGGTGTAAGAACACTCGCCGATGAGGGGGAGTATTTTGAACAGGAGTGGCCGACCTTTTTAGAAGAAAGCAGCGGCGCACATACTGAAGTGTCTGCTGAGTATTTATCCAGGGTCTGGCGCGGCGAACACCATGATACTTATGGAGAAGCGGCTGTTATTGCAACGATCGCTGTTGTTTTACTGCAGATGCAGGATTGTGCTACGCAGCAGGAGAGTTTGTTAGTGGCAAGAGAATACTGGCATGCCAGAAATAAGGAGCTTTAGATAAGTAACCTCAACTCTGGATAAGCGACATTCCTCAACAGCGCTCTTTTCGCCCCTTTCTGCGTTAAGTTTGCTTGTAATAGCCGGCTATTACTTCACAACCTTGCCTTGAAAGGAACGAAAATCCCGGCATTGAGCTCTACATGAGTCAAAAAAGATAACTTCATCTATTATAATGCCCA
>NZ_JBFGZY010000147.1:0-9777 GCF_041586535.1 Psychromonas sp.
AGGGCTAAAAATCCATTACGCTGGTCTGGCGATATTCAAGATTGTGATGCAATTGGCGCTGTGACATTAAACCCAGATAAGCCGCTTAAAGAAGCAGCATAAAAATTAACTAATGAGTGACAACTGTCTTGAAAAACGCCGTTAACAAGCCTTCTTAATATTATTTGAAACCAATTGTCGACGGAATTTAATGAAAGAGACTGCAAAATCATAGAAGCCTGTTGAATGGATTCGGGTGTATTTTGGCTAATTGGTTGAACTCCGACATACCTGGAATGAGGATTTGGATTTACTATCCACTCAGACTTTTGCTTGGCCTTGGTTACTGGTCTATCAAATTGCATTTTCCACATTTTTGCCAAACTACTTTTATATCTAAGTCTGGATTTGCACTTTTCACCTCATCAAACCTTGATTTTAATTCCTCTGACATTCCCGCGTCCAATAAGTCTGCGCCACCGTTTTTATCTGAGCTTAGCAGATAAGCATAAAGCTTTGAGTTTATTATTTCCTCATGAAAAATTGCAGGAACATGTTGTTTAAAGCCAGAATCATTATCTAAAAAGTAGACAAAGTGATCGCAATCTTGCATGAGTGATTTTACCTTATTGAAATGTGCTAAAGCACTATAAGCTTGAAAAATCAATAAGCCCTTGCTAGGTCTTTGCAATGGTATTTTATATGAGTTTTCAGAATCACTTTCAACATCCTCATCAGATAAAACGTACTGCGCAAAGCGTCGATAATAATTACGTTTACTGCCTTCTTTTTTGCGCTTATATTCAGCTTTTACATATTCTGAGTCTGTTTTAAAATCAAAATTAATAGTTGAAGTCAAAATATAATCGGTTACATTATCCACTGTAGAAAGATTAGAGAGACGCGTTGGCATGGGAGTGCCTGTGTCTCCCCAATTCGATAAGTAAAATTGATGATCACAGCTTAAGACCGGGACATATGAACTTAATTTATTTTGCAACTCATGTTCATGATAACGACTAAATAACAATGACTGCTCATAGAAAAAATCAATTTTTCCGTAAATTGTTTGAGGGTTTATGTCATAAATATCAAGCAATCGATTAATAATCCCCTTATTTACAAACGATAAATATAAAGGCTCATTTATATCTCGACGGTAATGCTTTTGCTGCGGATCGAGAGGGACAGTCAAACTCTTCCGACAAGATTTACATAAAAATCGCTGGGATGCATACATAGGTTGCATTTTTAATTCTGTTTTTGGCTTTCTGTTTTTAGTTCCTTTCTTCATTACTGGAATAGCCCATAATCGAGTTGACGTGGTTTAGTTTTTGATATGAACAATAATTCGAGATATTTCTTCTCTTGCTTCCCAAAAACTTTCTGCTGCTTGTTCGTATCGTTCTTCTTGCAAATCATTCTCACCTGCGATTTTAAGTTCTAATGCCACCTTAAAATATTTTTTTACTGCTCCCGCTTTTACTGCATCCTTGAAGTCGTTATCCATTGCTACCCACGCTTTTATAGCAGTTACTACCGGGGTGAAAAATGTAGTAAAGTTATTAAATACTTCCTCGTAGGCTCTGTAGATTTCAACTGATTCGCTTTTGCTCTTTCCCCTTTTAACTTCTTCAACAAAGGCTGCATCTAGGGCTTCAAATTTATTTATTACGTTTGAAAAGGCAGCTGATGTTGATGTGATTTGCGTTAACAATTCAGCAGATTGTTTTGCAATCCATGCCTTCTTACGTGCCTGATTGGTTGCCTTAATTATATTATTCAATTCAATCTGCTCGTCTTGCTCTTTTTTTAATACCGCAAATTGTTTTTTTTTGCTTTCGAATGATTCTTTGCTGAGAATATTAAATGTTGCTTGAGTTCCTTTCATGGTCAGAGCTTCAATATAAAAGTCATTTACTTGAATAAAAGGGCTATCAAACGGTACAAATTTTTCTATCTGCTCTACCGATGCAATTGACTCACCTTTTTTATATTGTCTATAAAGAAAATATAAAAAAGGCTCTTCGAAACCTAAATAGAACAATTTTTTTTCCAAGTAATCATTGGAAAACTCAAATATTGCAGGCCCCCAGCCATCCTTTGAATTAGCAATTCCAATCCAATTTTGCGTTGATTTTACTGTACCATGTAATTCACTGGCGATAAGCTCTCCTTCACTTTTTGTCACTGTACTGCCTAGTATATAAGTCTTTTCGTTAAATATTCTTTTAGAAGTGGAGGAGCATCCTGCGAGCATAGATATAAATAAAAATGGAACAATAAAATTAAGGGGCTGTTTCTTGATGGCTGAATAAAAACGAAGAATCGTAAATTTTTTCATTTTCACTTATCCTTTTAATTGTTCTTTAAAACTACTTTTCAACTTGTTTTTTATTTTTTCAGAAAAATACTCCGTTACAAAAGTAAGAACCGAATCTTTCAGTACGTCTTTTATAAATGTCTCAGGCCTATTATCGGATCGACCATTCCCAGGTAAAATTTGCGAATTACCACGTAAAACCCTTGTACTTCTTGAGCTTACAGAGTAGTTAAGTTTGTCAACGAAATACCAGAATCCACCTATACCTTCCCAAACTGTACACCCACATTCTTGAGCCTTTTTAGCGGCAGCAGCCAAGCCTCCACTGCCAAAATACTCAGGAACTGGTTTTGCCGTTGGATCATTTTTTTTAACGTATTTTAAATTTTCCTTCTGATAAGAAGTAAAGGTTGTATTGATCGCTTTGTTAATTAGTAATGCTCCTGTCACTCCCTTGGTTATCACATTATCAAACACACTTACAACAAGTTCCTTAATTTTTCCTTTTACCTCATCAGTTCCAAGCTTTAGTGCTATATCTGTTGATAAATTTATAGTTTTTTTATGCATTGAAATGATTGTACGTGCATCTTGAATTAATGGCTTAATGAATTTTTTTTGGAATTGTGATTTAAAACTTGATGTATTCTTTTGTAAATCTTTAAACTCTTTTTTTTGCCATTCTTCACGAAGTGTTGGAGGAGGTGAGCTTGCCGCTTGCTCAAAGTGTTGAGTCTGTTCTGGCACATCAGATTTCATTCTTGATGAAGGCTCATTTTTTGGAGATGGCTTGGACCCAGTTGAAGATATACTTGCTCCTTCTATAAAATCCATGTTTAATCCATTGTTACTTAATATAGCATTTTCAGTAAGATCAATCGGTTTGCTTCTTGGAAAATTCTCATTTCTTTCAGTACTACTTAGCATAAAAGATGTTTTTGAAGCGCCTTGGATAAAATTAAACTCTCTATAAGTATTGTCAAATGTACTTAAAAATAATCGCTCTAATGCCTGTTCATCAAGCCACCGCCCCGATTCAATACTTATTTTTAAGTTTTGACTAAACTCAGATCCAAAAAAAGAAATGAATGCATCTACGGTTTTTGTATCTCTTATATTTTCACAATCATTCCCATACAAAAAATAATTTAGAATAGCGGCCTGCTGAGCAGAATAACCAAGTCTTTTATACATTATATTGCGTTCACATTTGTGTTCTTCGCCATATTGACGAAGCAACGTAACATTGTGATGTCTTCTTGCTTTTACTCCAAATACTTTATCTCTCACCCATTCATTTGGAGAATTAACCTCCATACCAGCCTTTACTTTTTTATCTATGGTGGTTGTCCTTACATCAATATAATCATTAACACTTTCACTGGCTTTATCAATTGCTTCGCCCACTTCAGACGATTCCCAATAATCAATGGTATTGGTTACTCCTTTTAAGGTTTTCTCTGTCGATACTTTCTTCCCTACATCATCTAGGATCTCCCCCACTTCTGAAGACTCGATGCCATCAATTGTTTTATTAACTTGTACTCCAAATGACCTTGTGGATTTTCCAATATTAGATTTTTGGACTTCTTGTGCCGCTTCTAATGCTGACTCTAAGCCTTCCTTATCAATAGGATTTTCATTAACATATTGGTATAGCTGTTGTGTAGTATGTTCAATATCCTCTGTAATTCTTTGTATTTCTTGTTGAGATTTTTCCTGGATATAGCCTATGTTTTCACTTGCGGAATTATTAATACTATTTATCTCTGACCTACTTTTATTAACGATACCGGTGTTAATGTTATTAAATTGCTTTGTTCTTCGAGAGGCTTCTTTCTCAATATTTATCAGTGTATTCTCTCTCCTTATGATGGCAGCTCTCTGTGCTGCTTCTCTGGCATTTTTTGCCTCTCTCTGAACTGCTTCTCTGGCATTTTTTGCCTCTCTCTGAACTGCTTCTCTGGCATTTTTTGCCTCTCTCTGAACTGCTTCTCTGGTATTTTTTGCCTCTCTCTGGGCTGCTTCTCTGGTATTTTTTGCCTCTCTCTGGGCTGCTTCTCTGGCATTTTTCCCCTCTCGCTGAATTTTTTCGATACCTTTGCTAGTACAACTAATACTGAAACAAGGCTGGGCAGCGTTTATGGATTCAACAAAAAAGAAAATAAATATTAACAACATGATTATCTTCATTTTGAGCCACTAGAACAATTAGCAAAGCACCTACGTGTTGTTTGTACCGAGCCACCGCATACTTCGTAGTAACGGTTATAATCATCTTTACATTCAGTATTAGTATAACAATGTGCATCTTGAATAAAATCTTCGATCTGTGCTTCTGGAGGGCTAATTTCATACACCACACCACCAATAGGTGGGGAAGCATAGGGTTGAGGGGGTATACACGCATCGATATAAACGATTGTTGTTTGTCCTGTAAAACTCGATGCATTATTGTCAAGTTCACGAATCTTTTTTTTATCAAGGCATTCTTCATATTCTTGTTTTTTATTATTAAATCGCAACTTTTGGTTTGTTCTTTCTTCCTCATTTTTTGTTTTTATCGCGGTTTGCTTCATTTCATAATCTGTTTGTGCTTGCTCGAACTTTCTTTCAGCTGTTATACGAGCTTCTCCTTGACATATTTGAACTAGCTTTCTAACTCTCCCCTGACAGTTTTCAAGATTCTCCAGTATTTTGCTCAAACACTCTTTTTGTTTAGCTCTAATTGGTGGAATATATTCTGTGTATGTTTGGGTTATAGGAACCTTTGAACTACAGCCAGTAATCAGAAGTGTTACAAACACAGCCAAGCTAGCATAGAGAACAAACCGAGAAAAATTAAAATTGAGAGAGGCAACATAAGCTTTCATATTAAACTCCTTGCCACAAGTATAGCACAATCAGGGGGGTATGATGGGCTCAACTAAAATGTGAAAATTCATATCTTTGTAAGCGCTTAATAGTCAGCGTTATTCCATAATATTAGTGACGGCCCATAATGACTTTTGTCATTATTTATTAAGAGGGCCTTTATTATATGCAACCAACCATCTCTCCCGAACGCTGGCTTGAGCATCTTGATGCCTGGAAACAAACCGATTTAACTCAAGCTGATTACTGTCGTATGCACGGCCTCAGAACTAATCAGTTTTGGTACTGGAAAAGCAAACTGCAAAGTCAGGCTCCGGTTACTAAGCAAAAAATCACTTCAGGATTCGCCATTGCCCAGTTCGAAACAGTTACTGCAACTCAGCAAACACTTTCGGTTACCTTACCTGATGGAACAACACTTAATGATATTGATGCTGCAAATATTAAGGTTGCCGCTCAACTGTTGGAGGTGCTTCGATAATGCAACCAACACTCAGGCCAGCACAACATCTCCCTCAGGTTTATTTATACCGGGATCCCATTGATTTTCGAAAAGCCCATCGTGGACTCAGTGCTATCATTGAGTCTGAGTTAGGTCATGATCCGTTTGGTGGCTGTCTGTACGCTTTTACCAATAAACGACGCAATAAAATCAAATGCTTGTTCTGGGAAGATAAGTAAACGCGCAGTTAAGCAGTGCGCTCAATTATATCAAGGCTTGAACTGCGCATCCCACGGCAACAAATCCCTTAAATCAGCACCTTCTGCACGATTAGGCAATGCTTCGAACAGTTTCTGGAAATAAAAATAAGGGTTAATATCATTGGCTCGGCAGGTCATCACAATACTGTAAAGCACCGCACTGGCTTGGGCCCTTTTACTGATTGTGCGAACATCCAGTTTTTTCTCCCCGTGGTAAAAGGCCGGATATCCCGCTCAGTAACATTATTATCAATGCCCAATTCACCGTTTTCAACATAGCGCGTTAACGACTGCCAATTATTCAACGCGTACGATACAGCAACACCCAGATAGCTTTTGGGCAGGAGAGTTTGTGCGCTTTCATCCAGCCATCTTTTGAATTTATCTAAAATAGGAATGGACTCTATCTCCCTTATTTTCTGGCGCTCCTTGGCGGGTAATAATTGGGTGCGTTTTTCAATGGCGTAGAGTTTTTGAATCATGCTGATAGCAACGTTAGCTTTGCCCGTTTTTTTAGGTTGAGCAAGCAACGCTTCGTTAAATTTACGCCGCGCATGTGCCCAGCATCCTGATAGCGTAATCTATTCAAGGCAGCCATAAGCACGGTAACCATCGCACTGCAAGTAGCCAGCATACCCCGCGAAAAAGACTTTGGGATATTAATGCCCTCGACCGGGTTGGTAGTCATAAATAACCACGGGCTGCGGTGCAAATTGTCCGCTGCGATAGACCCACATATAGGATTTTTGCTGCGCTTTTCTATCGGGCTCATCCAATACTTGCACCGTTGTTTCATCGGCACAAAGGACATTATCACGCAGTAAATGCTGCTGGTATAAGTCAACCACAGGGGCGACTAATTCTGCAGCTTTAATACACCAGTTCGCTAAGGTGCTGCGTGATATATCGAAGCCCACTCTTTTTAGGATATCGGTCTGACGATTAAGGGGCAGTGCATCACAGTATTTCGAGGTAATAACCGCCGCGAGTGCCTCGGGGCTCGCAACGCTGCCAGGGATAGGTTGCTTGGGTTTCGATGCGCTAATGATTTTGCTGCTTGTCGTGGTATTTTCACAATGCCGACAAGCATATTTTGTACAACGGTGTTTGATCACACTAATGTGTGCAGGCACTATCTTAACTTGTTCGCTCTCTTCAAATCCGCAAGCATGCAGCTCATGGCCGCAATCATCAGACATGGGCTCATCAATCACGTAAGTTGTGACTTCTCTTGTTAATTCATCGGGCAGTGCTTGACGGCCTTTTTTATGATGAGCCGGTGAAGCGCTGGCATGTTGCTCGGCTTCATTAAAGGTGCCTTTGGCGGCTTTTTCAGTCTGCACGCCAAAGCGTTTAGCACGATTTAAGTTGGGCTGAGCAAGTGCCCGTTCAAGTTTATCTTTGAGCGTTATATTTTCTGCACAAATAATCTTCAACTCGGATTCAGTCTCCATCATGACAGGAAAAAAGGATCGTTCAAGTGCTAAAAAAAAGATCAGTAAAGATCACCTGTTTACCTTGTCAAATAAAGGTTGATGGGCATTTTTCACGGTTAATGACAACCCGGAAAGCAGCCAGTTCAACTGGTGTTGCGTGATCGTGATAGCTTCCAACTCATCGGTAATAACAGGCCACTTAAAGCGGCCTTTTTCCAGGCGACGGTAATACAGCCAAAAACCATTGGTATCCCAAAAAGTATTTTCAATTTATCACGTAGACGATTACAAAAAACAAACCAAGCACGGCTAAGCGGATCCATTTCCAGCACATCACTGACCATCAGCGACAAGCCATTAATCGACTTTCTCATGTCCGTGTTGCCGGTCACTAGATAAATATCGCCCTGTGGATTCATGAGAGTAACACCCTTAATATTTGTTTAAGGTTGGCTGGCTCAATAGCATCCTCAAAGGATAATTGGTACCCATTAGGCAACAGCAGTTCAACAGTTTGGTAGGATGGGATAGGTGGCTGAGGGGTGATAGTGATCGGAAGTATTTTTTGGCTGCTCGTTGCTGCTTTCCTATTAAGTTTATTAAACCAATAGTAGTACGTTGAGGCAGTAATATTATTGAGCTTGAAAAATTCAGCTTTGGTTAATCCACTTGCTGCTTGTGTATCAATAATGCCTTGCCAATAAGTTTGTCGTTCAGTTGCCATAATGATGCTCTCCTTAAAAAGGAAAGCATGGCAAATTCAGCAACTTATTAGTATGTGGGTTTAATTAGGCGCTTACTCATCAAATAGCTAATTGTTAGTATATAGATATCTGATCGCTACTTGGATAAAAAGTTCAATTTACATCAAAATTTATAATGATCTTGCCGTGCGGATGCCCCCTTATTTGTTCGGTTATTTCACACATTCTACTTTAGTCTGCGCTGCGCTGCATTGAGCGCAATATTCCCAAACACTTCTATCGCGACCATTTTGTCGATATATTTTATACCGATAAGTACCAATGTCTCTATCCCCATAATGCATCCAAGACCATCTTGTTGCACTTCGAGCCCCCATCCTCCTACAAAAGGCACTAGCGGCTTGCTCTTTACCCCATTGGGAGCAGTTAGCGCTACCATACTCAAGGGTGCACGCATCAACTCTGTAACCGTCGATCCTTGGGGGCTCATAAGTTGAATAATTAGCAGCGAAGAGAGTTAATGGAAAAAAAATTATAAATGTCATCATTAATACATTATATTTTTTCATATTTTTACCCCATCTTGTGAACTTTGCCTGAATGTAACGAATCGCAATTCAGTTTTAACACGCTACCCTGCTCTAAATTTAAATTTTCGGTACATACCTCTATTACAATTTAGGTAACCAAATCTACTGTATCACCATACTTAGTTTAGTTTGGGATTTTGGCTACTGCAAGATTACTCTATAAGAACATCTAGTCAAATTTTAATAAAACTCAACAACCACCTACTAAAGTAGGGTAGGTGGGTTAGGATTTATGGATTTATGGACTAAAGTCCGGATACGGGTCAAAGGCCCGTTGCTTTAGCTCTCTGTTCTAAAATTATCATCAGCTTTAGGCTCAAAGTGATGGGCTAAATATTCTTTAATCATTTCTTCGGTAACATCCCCAGATGTTACACAAAAATATCCCCTTGCCCAAAAATGACGTCCCCAGTAGCGCTTTTTTAAATCTGGGAAACTTTCAAACAATTTCGATGAGGATCTGCCCTTCACTCTTCTCATTATTTCACTGGGAGCCATATTCGGTGGAGCTGAAACTAATAGGTGAACATGATCCTTGCTAACAACTCCTTTTAAAATCTCAATTTCAAAAGCATTACATGTTTGCCTGATCAATTCTCTAACCTTCAATCCAACATCACCTTTTAAAACTTGATACCTATATTTAGTACCCACTTTCCGCACCTATATTATATAACTGTATGATATAAAAGAACTTTGATCTTTGACTGACGAATAAAGTATAAAAAATAACTTAATTAAATCAGTTAATTACGCGTTAGTGCGGAATGTCGGTTAGTAACAAAAACAAAATGATACTGAATTTTAAAAACCGTATGGCTGCCATATCGATAATCCATTCACATCCCCAAACTGAATACCTGTACAGATATTATAGCTAAAGCTGACCGGCTAAAGCCGATGGTTTTAACCTTGTTAGGAGACTAATAAATTTCTTTTTCATGTTTTTACGAATAGTGATTACTAACTCAACACCTTTATCCAGCAGTTCACCCGATAATGCTTTACTGATGTAGTCTTTATCTCCGTATAATTTCCCAAAAATTTAAGTGTCTGCCCGAGGCCAATTTTGGCGCGGAAAAATGGCTCGCTGGGCCGATCCGATTGCTTTTCGATGAGCGACAGGGCCTGTTGAAAATGTTGAACGGCCGTGCCATTGGCAAAACGCC
>NZ_JBFGZY010000148.1:0-9769 GCF_041586535.1 Psychromonas sp.
ACAATCCGCAACTAGGCTATGTGGGGTCTTCTTGGTCAGTCAGTAGAAAATTTGTTTTTACTTTCTGCACTTGGTTTTCGTTACAGTATTAAGATTTTAGTACACATAAAGTGCTATTGCACTTTCGCCTTATATCCCCGCACTAAAAAGAAGGGGGAGGGTTTACGGCTATTTTGCTAAGTGAGTTCACCACGCAGGTCGGTGCCTAACAATTCTCGAATCACTTTGTTGGACAGATCCTGACTTAGCAGGTAATAAAGCTTGGCAATCACCGTTTCTGTGGTCATATCCAGGCCGCTAATCACTCCAGCTTCACTGAGTGCATGACCGGTGGCATAACCTTCCATATTGACACTACCCTTCAGGCACTGGCTGCAGTTGACAATTAAAATACCCCTATCTGTTGCCTCTTTCAGGGTTGCTAATAACTGCTCATCCTGCTGCGCATTGCCCACGCCGTAAGTTAATAATACCAGTGCTTCTAAGGGGCTTTTTAACAAGTTATCCAGCACCTGCCAGTCCAGGCCGGGGAAAAGATGTAGGATGGCAATCGAATGGGCATGAATATCACTGATGCGCAGGCGTTTATTAATGGATTTTTGGGTAACACCGGCAATATTATTTATTTCAATGCCCGCTTCTAAGAGAACCGGATAGTTAGGTGAAACAAAAGCACCAAATCCATCAGCATGTTGTTTCGTCGCACGGTTACCGCGGAACAGCTGATTATTAAAAAAGACACACACTTCATTGATCGGATGATGCGCAGCGATAAATAAAGAATTTAGTAAATTAGCACGTGCATCAGAGCGTAATTGTGACAGTGGAATCTGCGATCCCGTTACAATCACTGGTTTGGATAAATTTTCAAACACAAAAGATAATGCCGAGGCGGTGTAAGCCATGGTATCTGTGCCATGAAGAATAATAAAACCGTCAAAATCGAGATAACGGGCCTGGATATCCTGAGCGAGCGCCTGCCAGATATCAGGAGACACATTGGCAGAATCAATCAGCGGCTCATATTCATGGATCTCAAACTCGGGCATCTGCTCATGAAAAAACTCCGGCATCTTGGCAATGGTTTGTGACAGATATCCCGCGACTGGAATATAACCGTCTTTTGAGGGTTTCATGCCGATCGTGCCGCCCGTGTATGCAATATAAATTCTTTTTTTCTGTGCCATCGATTACTCTCGTTTTTGCTTTTTTAAATGTCAATTCGTTTTATCATGTGAGCATGCTCTAATTCATTACAACCGGAAAGTTTTTTCTGAACTGATTAAGTTGTGGAATTCTACGTTAAATTAAGCATGATCTGTAATAATTCTGCTTTATACCCATAACGGATGTCGGCCATCGGCTGACTGCCTCCAAGCCAGAAATAAAAATAAATTGACCTCAATCAATATATTTTTATCAAGAATAATCCTCACAAAACAACAACAGCCAGCACATTAATTTAACAATCATATTTAATTTGTAACATCGCAGCATGGAGAAGGCTAAAAACAAGCGGAAATGTTACAGAATTTGTTAACAGGAAACACAGAAAAATGTACTTTTTTTTGATATTTTTTGCGTACCTTTTCAGGCTATTGACCCAGATCAAAAAATTGATTAATTTGATCTGCATCAACTTCTTTTAATCTTAAATAGCGAGATCCCTATGTCTAACTTTGAAATAACACATCAAGCGCCCAGTAAAGCATCCGAATACATTGCTTATAAAATTACCCAGTTTTTAAAATTTATGCTGAATATTTTTTACGGCACAAAATACGCAAAACGTGCGGTTATTTTGGAAACTATTGCCGCCGTACCGGGCATGGTGGCAGGCATGTTTAATCATCTCAAAGCCCTGCGCCGGATGCGTGATGATCAGGGATGGGTGCGCGAATTATTGGATGAAGCGGAAAATGAACGCATGCACCTAATGATCTTTTTAGATATTGCCAAACCGACCTGGATTGAACGTACTTTAGTGTTACTCGGACAGGGTGCTTTTTTGGTTGTCTATACCTTCTTATACCTTTTATCGTCTAAAACAGCTCACCGCGTAGTGGGATATTTTGAAGAAGAGGCTTGTAAAAGTTATACCGAGTTTTTAGAGAAAATTGATGCGGGGGAAGTAGAAAATGTCGCCGCGCCACAAATCGCAAAAGATTATTACGCACTGGCCGATGACGCGTTATTACGTGATGTGGTACTGCACATCCGCGAAGACGAGGCGAAACACCGCGATCGTAATCATGAATTTGCGGATTCATTTGAAACCGGTGAGCTACCGTCCCACCAGCAGTAATCATTCCCCCCTGCGAAGCAAGGTGATACAACAGATTTAGCTGTTTTATCACCTTATCGCTCAATAACTTCAATTCTGGATAAGCAAATCGATATAATGGCGCTTTCATTATCCAAAGTTGAAGTTAAATATTATTTTCAACCCAGTTTTTTACATCGGCAAAAGGGTATTTTTCTAACGCAGCAAAACCGTTTAAATTACGTACCTTCAGACGGGTGAAAATAGGGGTAGTTAATCCGCAGAAAAAACGCGCCAATAAAACCGGGCTGTTATGCCTGCCTAATTTTCCACTAATATCAGCACTGATCTGTTTAAAATCATATTCACTGAGCGGTGTTAAAGGCGCTATTGCCGGCATAATAGCAGGGTGTCCTGCGCAAACTGAACAATGGCCGCAAGGCTGCTGTAAATTATTATCCGAGAAATAGTGTGCCAGCTGCAGATTAAGGCACTTTTTACTGGCAAAAAAATCCAGTAAAAAATGGATACGCTGCACTTCGGCTTGTTCTTTAGTACTGAAGCGATCCACTAACAGTTCACGTAAATTATCATTCAACGCGGCAATTGTCACCCGGTACACCTGAGTCATCTGTTTGCTCTGCAATTCGATCAGCCCCTGCTGATCCAGATAATCAATGGCAGTGATCACCCGTTGACGGTCCGAAGGATAGATCGACTGGATCCGCTCAAAATCAATGGTCGCCCAGGTGCGCGCCTTATTAGAGCTGTGCAGTATCGCCTGGACAAAATTATAACGCTCATCTTTAAAACGTCCTAACAGGTCCTGCTCAGGCAGCAACAGTTTATATTTATATTCCGCATAATAACTGTAAGCCGGCTGCAGCACGCCCTCCAGTTCGAGATACACTAATAACGTTTTAAGTGCTAATAAACGGATATTGGATAAACTGGAGAGACTGTTCATCACCACTTCCCACTGTCCGTTTGTCTGCTTGATTTCGTTCAGTATAAAATCAATCGCACTCGGCTCGGGCGTATCGGCATAAACAAAATTTTCCAATATATTGATATTATCTTTATTGGCCAGCACCAGACAATCAGCTGCTCGCCCGTCACGCCCTGCCCGACCTATCTCCTGGGCATAATTTTCTATGGATTTAGGCAGATCATAGTGCACCACATAAGCGATATCACTTTTATCAATGCCCATACCAAAGGCGATAGTCGCCACAATTAACGGTAACTCGCCGGACATAAACTGCTGCTGAATAGTGACCCGCCGGTCGTTATTCATACCGGCATGATAAGCCTGTGCCTGAATCCCGGAACGGCTTAGCTGCGCGGCCAGATCTTCGGCGGTTTTCTGCAGGGTGACATAGATAATGCCGGCTTGCCCGCTGCGCTGCGCTAACCAGGGAATAAGCTGAGTCAGCTTGTTAGCACCGCTCGCGCCGATCACCGCCAGATTTAAATTTTCCCGGTAAGATCCGGTAACGGTAATATTGTCGGGATGGATGGCAAATTTATCCGCCATATCCTGAATCACTTTTTGGGTTGCAGTGGCGGTCAATAACAGCACCTGCGGAATATTAAATTCACGGCGATAAGAGGCGAGTTTAAGATAATCCGGACGGAAATTATGCCCCCACTCCGAGATACAGTGCGCTTCATCAACCACCAGTAAAGAAATTGGTATCTGCTTCAAAAAAGAACGGAAACGTTCGCTATTAAGCCGTTCAACGGAGATAAAGAGAATTTTTATCTGTCCGTTTGCCACTTCTTTATATACCTGCGATGATTCCGCGGGAGTCTGCATAGAGTGGATGCTCGCCGCGCTGATCCCTTTACTCTGCAAAAATTCCAGTTGATCCTGAATCAGCGCCAATAAAGGCGAGATCACCAGAGTCAGATGCGGGAGATGCAGAGCCGGCAGCTGGTAACATAAAGACTTGCCGGAACCGGTGGGAAAAATAGCCGCCGCACTCTGGCCGTTAAACAAGGCCTGAATAACCTTTTCCTGGCCTGCTCTGAAAGTTGAAAAACCGAAATGTTCCTGCAATAACCGCAGCATAAAGCCCCCTTTTGCTAAGCTGAAACCTCTTTATAACATATCGCTGCAGCTGCGAATATGCTCTATTTAACCTCAACTCAGGATAATGAAAGCGTAATTATCTTTAATATCATAATGTTAACGTTTTATATTATACAGTTCCGTTAGTTTTGTGTGGTTCAAGGCGAATCATCGTAGCAATAGCCGGCTATTGGTAGATGATTTAACGCGGAAATAACCGAATTGTATCGATTTGCTTATCCAAAGCTGAGGTTATTTAAGTGTATAATCGGCATTCCAATTTAATAGGGGTTATTCACTTTATGCGCATCCATGCTATCCATAAACTTTATCAGCACAGGCTTAGCCAGTGCACCCGCCCTTATTTGGCCAGAGGGAGCAGGATAGAGCGCTGTACAAATTGTATGTTATTACCCTATTTATGTATCTGCTCCCTGAAAAAAACAGTTCACAGTAACAGCGCATTTCTGCTGCTGATGTACGATGACGAAATATTAAAACCCAGCAATACCGGACGTTTGATTGCTGACCTGATCCCCGATACCTACGCTTTTATCTGGTCGCGCACTGAGCCGGATCAGGCGATGCTGGCTTTATTAAATGATCCGCAATGGTTCCCTATGGTGATATTTCCTGCCGAGTACAGTACGCCGGAGCGGATTTTATCAACTTACCCGGGAGCAGCAGAAAATCAGCGGCCGCTGTTTATTTTATTGGATGCCAGCTGGGCGCAGGCAAAAAAAATGTTCCGTAAAAGCCCCTACCTGGATAAGCTGCCGGTAGTGTCATTTTCCCCGGAAACACTATCGCGTTACCTGGTGCGTAAAGCCGCCAAAGATAATCAGCTGGCCACCGCTGAAGTGGCCGGGCTGGCATTAGAATTTATCGGTGAAAAGGAAAATGCGCAGGTAATGGATCTGCTTTTTGAAACATTCAAAGAAAATTATATGCTCGGTAAAAAGCGCCGGCAATTACCTGAGCAGGCGATGCAATACAGATTAGCCGAGAAACTCGATAAATTACCAGAGTGATTTGCCTGCCTGATTGCCCTAGAGCGCCACCACGGAGCCTCGGCCTTAGCCGAGCTTGATGATAGCGCGGCTGAAGCTGAGGCCCCAAACAGATAACTAATACATTGAGTAACTACCTGACAATTTAGATATCTACTTAGTGCATGAAATGCCACCTACAGATTCTCTTTTACGCTAAGCTTTTTTGTCCGCTTGTTTTGGCAAATCGGCAGACAAACTCGCTAATCGCAGCCGGATTATTAAGATCCAAGACAGGCAGATCACAATCTGCAACCGGGCCATCACAGGCAACGGCAATAATTGTCCTATCGTTTTTAAACAAAAAAGGTTTATCAAGTTCGTTGCGGTGCAGCTCAATTTTATTAAACGGCTGCTCGCGGAAGCCTTCCACCAGCACCAAATCCAGACAATCCGTTTGTAATAAGGCTAATTGTTCGTGCAGCTCACTGTCCTTTTTCTGACCATATTCGCAGAATAATATAGCGCGCTGTGTGCCGGCTAACACCAGCTGTGATGCACCCGCTTTGCGCAGCCGGTAACTGTCCTTGCCGGGTTGATCCATTTCAATATCATGATGGCTGTGTTTCACCAGCGCCACCTTCAGCCCCTGTCTGACCAACAGAGGAATTAATTGTTCCAGTAAAGTCGTTTTTCCGGTACCGCTAAAGGCGGCAAAGCCTAATAAAGGTACGGGAAAGTCAGATAATTTTGTCATATATACCCTTATATTCAGCAACCCAAAAATGCATTTTGAAGTAGTTCAGATACATATAAAAGGTTGAGATGTAAATAATAAAAAACATAGCCTGGCAAAGCATATCCGCGATACCAAGTATCTCAGTGAAAAGTTATCAGGTATTTTATACAATTCCGTATTGTCTATTATACAGAACGGTGCCTCGGCTTTCGCCGAGCTTAATGATAGCGCGGCTAAAGCCGCGGCATAACTAATTATATCTGACTTAATTGCGGAGAAATTCGAATATAACTCTATCTGCCAGCAATCCGTGGCTTGCATCATCAAAAATGCCCCCCTCTCAAAATAGAGAAAGCAACACTACGGGCAATTAAAGCGCCTATCATATATGATAAAGCCGCTCCTTTTTTACGGCGGTGTCGGCATGCTTTTTAACAAATACAAGCAGATCTGAAAGTGGCAAAGGTCTGGAGAAGTAATAGTCACAGCCGGCCTCTTTTAATATTTCCACATGTGCTTGTGTTTCCACACCTTCAGCTAATACAGATATCCCTAAATTTTTTGCTTAAAATTATCCTGCATAAACTGCTGGACAGAGACATTGATGGATAGTTGAAAGGAAACTTTTTCCTGCTTTTTCAGTCGTGCAATTTCTTTCATTGCTTGATGCATAATATACAGCCCTAATTGCGGCATATAGCCTGTTTTTTCAGCAACAGGAATAAACTCATCGGGGCCAACAAAGCCAAGTGCTTTACTGTTCCAGCATAGTGAATCCTTTTAATCATTCATTACAGAGAGATAATTGCATATACTCCAGCTCTTCACACAGTTCTTTGATTACTTTGGAATAACCATCATGTCACTTTATCTTCATGAATTTTTAATGCTGAGTTTAATTCACTTTCTTGCGGTGATTTCCCCGGGTCCCGATTTTGCGGTGATTGTGCGCCAGAGCATCAGTTTCGGGCGTAAAACCGCCATGATCACCAGTCTGGGGATAGGTGCGGGTATCTCGATGCACGTGCTGTACACCCTGCTGGGCATCGGTTTTATCATTACCCAGTCAGCAACGGCATTTATGGTCGCCAAAATAGCCGGGGCGTTATACCTGACTTACATCGGTGTGAAGATGCTGCTTAGCAAAGCGCCGCAAAATAGTACGCTGCAACTGCCCTCGGATGCCGTTCCGGAGCATCATAAACGCGCCTTTATGCTCGGATTTATGACCAATCTGCTAAATCCTAAGGCGACTATGTTCTTTTTAGCGATTTTTACCACTGTAGTCAGCATTAATACGCCGCTCGTCGTACAGAGTATTTACGGTATCTGGCTGTCGCTTAGCACCGCGCTGTGGTTCCTGCTGGTATCGTTATTCTTTTCCCAGCACAGGCTGCGCGGCAAATTTATCCGTCACGGCTATCTTTTTGAGCGGGTGATGGGCGTGGTACTGCTGGTATTTGCGACAAGACTCGCAGTGCAGCTGTTTTAGTTGATTATTTTTCCAGCAGCTTGTTAAAACTGGCGCGAATAAATAAATGCTGCACCAGTATTGAGCATACTGCACCAATTCGATCCGTAACACACTTTTGCAGCTTATTTTACAAACCAGACAAATTTGTTAAGTAGCTCACAAAAATACAATATTTCTTTGTTTAACAAAGCATTATAGATAAACTTTGTTACTATGCGAGACGACACCTTTTGGTTGGCGCAGTTTTTGCTTCTCTAACAGAGCGGAGCAGACAGGTCGTAACTTATAACAATACAAGCGGCCCTTTTTTACTGCGCGACAGTAAGAAGATACTGTTATCAAAGGATTTTTGTAACAGAGTTTAATTATAAAAAACAAGGAAAATAACCATGACTATGAAAAAAGCAATCCTACCTGCAATGATTTCTGCCTTATTCGCAACATCAGCACAAGCAGCAACCCTTTATGAAATTGACGACACAGCAGTAAGCCTAACTGGTGAAATCAGCGCATTTTACACCGTTAACGACGAAAAAGAAGATGGTGACGAAGTGGATGAGAATGGTGTTCTATACTCTGAAGTTGCCCTGCAGTTTGATGTTTCAACTAAAGTTTCTGACAGCGTAACGGCTATCGGCTCTTTTGAAGTTGAATCTAAAGATGATGAGGATGTGGACTTTCATGCTTTGAAAGTTGATGATGCCTGGTTAGGTTTTGCAACTGACTTCGGTACAGTTAAACTGGGTGAGACGGGCAGTTCATACGCAGTGCTGGAAAAAACCGAACTGTCTAACGAATCAGACGAATACGGTGCTGGTGAGTACTCAGATTCAGAAGATGATGGCCGTGCGGTTCGTTATGAAAACACGCTTGGTCCAGTTGCGCTTTCTGCTAACTACTCTTTTGTAGGCGGCAACTCAGGTCAGGGCAATGATAATTTTGCCCTGTCTGCTGATTATGCGGTAGATGATAATTTCACTATCGGTACCGCTTACCTGAACGGTGACAAGACTTCTTCATGGGGTATCTCAGGCGCTGTAGAAGTAGAAGGTTTCTATGCAGCGGCGGTTTATACTGATAATGATGAAGCTGAAGGCGATACTGACTTCACAACTAAAGCCCTATCTGCTTCTTATGATTTTGACCTGGCAACAGTGTACGGCTCATACCAGATGAAAGAATTCGACACTAATGCTGAAGCTGATTTAGATTACTGGTATGTAGGTGTTTCTCACGACGTGACAGCAAATATCTCTGCTTTTGTTGAATACAGTGACACAGAAGCTGATGATAAGAGTTATGAAGCATCGGCACTTATTGCCGGTATCTACTACGCATTCTAATCTTTAAACAAGATTTAAAACATGCTAACCAGTGCTGAATTCAGCACTGGTTTTTTTTTGCCCGTTCCGCGGTGCACTGATTGCGGCAGGGCGATTTGTGGGTTATTGTCAGCCACTCATTATCTGAATTTGGAAGCCAACAAAATGAAAAAAATTATATTATTTGCCCTGTTGCTACTGCCCGCTCTGGCATCAGCTTATCGCCTTGAAGTGGCGCAGGGTATTACTGTCTACACCATCAATGGTGAAAAAGTCTCCTCGCACTTTGCTGATAGCTACCAGCTTGTTAAGGGTAAAAATCAAATAGCAGTGAGATTTGACGGGAAATTAAGCGAACAGGGAAAAAAAGAACATTTTCAGTCTAAACCCTACCTGCTAACCTTTGCCGCTAAGTCGAATCTGCACCTGGAGATGCTCTCTGAGCGGTATAAAACCATTGCCGCGGCAGAAAAACAGGGCATGGCGATTTTTAAGGCTGAGTCAGGTGCAGTGCAGATAGAGCAAATCCCCTTACCCGCTATCTCCAGTACGTTACCCTATGTGAATATTGCCGGGTTAGTCAGCCATTATAATGAAAAAAACGGTCTGTATTTTTCTCAGGGCGGCATGGAGAAATTATCCGCAACTCAACTCGCTAAGCAGCAGAGTGCAAAAGAGAGTAAAGTGGTTGCGCAGTTAAAATACTGGTACTCCCAGGCAACAGCTGCAGAAATTGCCGCTTTTGAGCAATGGCAAGCAGCACAGTAAAGTTATACCAATTCCGTTAATTAGATGATCTATTTAGGCGTAGGAAAAATGGATGAAAGCAAGGCATTGATTGCAGTAACTAGTTGTTCTAATTACAAAATCAATAACAAAGACTAAAACGTAGTTTTATGTCTAGCTAG
>NZ_JBFGZY010000149.1:0-9638 GCF_041586535.1 Psychromonas sp.
GTTAGCGAAGGAATAGAGATCTCTTTCGAGCTGACACAACGCAGAATGAGCGATTTTTAGTCAGCTCTGGCGTTCGTTTTTTAAACTATATGGTGCTCTGGGGTATGTTGATCTTTCGCGGTTAATTTTTGTTCGAGATAAAAGCGTTTTAATCGCGACGCGAGGGGTGTAGCTCAGTCATTCTAAGTAAATACCTTGCAACAAAGAGTAAAACGCTTTTAGCCGAACCCTTCGGGCAGCGCTTGTTGGCTCTTTCTACTGCGTTATCGCCTGTTTATGTAGAGTAACTACACTACGCAGGCTCTGCCTTGTATAAAGAACCAACAAACTGCTGCAAAAACAATCTCGAAAGATCAACAGACCTAATAAAGGCGCTCAAAGAGCGCCTTTATTGAGCAGACAAATTTACCTGCCTATACAGTTAAACAAACCCTAACATCAAATGGCTGCAAGCACCTCATTTAATGTTTTACTCGGACGCATTGCCGTAGCCACTTTCACCGGATCGGTATGGAAGTAACCACCCAGATCAACCGGGCTGCCTTGCGCTGCATTTAACTCATCGACAATCTTCGCTTCGTTCTGCGCTAACGCTTTAGCAAGCGGTGTAAATTTCGCCTGCAGCTGTGCATCTTTAGTCTGCTCTGCAAGCGCTTCTGCCCAGTACAGTGCAAGATAAAAATGGCTGCCGCGGTTATCCAGCTCCTTCACTTTACGTGATGGCGACTTGTCTTCTTTCAGGAACTTGCCGTTTGCGGCATGCAGTGCTTCAGCAAGCACAACCGCTTTCTGATTACCTGTTTTTGCAGCAATATCTTCAATAGAAACAGCGAGAGCCAGAAATTCACCCAGTGAATCCCAACGCAAATGCCCTTCTTCAACAAACTGCTGAACATGTTTAGGTGCACTGCCGCCCGCGCCCGTTTCAAATAAACCACCGCCCGCAAGCAGAGGAACAATTGAAAGCATTTTCGCGCTGGTGCCAAGCTCTAAGATCGGGAACAGATCCGTCAGGTAATCACGCAGTACATTACCTGTTACGGAGATAGTATTTTTACCCTCTGAAACGCGCTGCAGCGTGACTTTAATCGCGTCGACCGGTGATAAGATGCGAATATCCAGGCCTTTAGTATCATGATCTTTTAAGTATTTATGCACTTTAACAATCAGGTTGGTATCGTGAGCACGATTTTCATCTAACCAGAAAATAGCAGGTTGTCCGGTAGCTCTTGCGCGGCTTACCGCCAGACGCACCCAGTCTTGAATGGGAATGTCTTTGGCCTGGCACATGCGCCAGATATCACCTTGTTCAACGTTGTGCTCCATTAAAGTGTTACCTGCTGAATCGATAACTTGTACCGTACCGGCCTCTTTAATTTGGAAAGTTTTATCGTGCGAGCCGTACTCTTCCGCTTTTTGTGCCATTAAGCCAACGTTTGATACGTTACCCATAGTCGCAGGATCAAATGCCCCGTGTTCACGGCAGTAAGAGATAGTTTCCTGATAAATGCCCGCATAACAACGATCCGGAATCATCGCTTTAGTATCATGCAGTTTACCGTCTGCGCCCCACATACAACCGGAGCTGCGGATAGCAGCCGGCATAGAGGCATCGATAATCACATCACTAGGTACATGTAAATTAGTGATCCCTTTGTCTGAATCAACCATCGCAAGTGCCGGACGGGTCACGTAAACCGCTTGGATATCCGCTTCAATCTGCTCTTTTTGCGCGCTTGGCAGGGGCGCTATTTTAGCATAAACATCCCCCAGGCCATTACTTGGATCCACACCCAGCTCGGCAAAGAGTGCTGCATGTTTGGCAAATACATCTTTAAAATAAACCGTTACCGCATGCCCGAACATAATCGGATCGGATACTTTCATCATCGTTGCTTTAAGATGCAGAGAAAGCATAATATTATTTTCTTTCGCATCCTGCATTTCAGCTTCAAAGAAAGCGCGCAATGCTGCGCAGCTCATCACCGATGCATCAATGACTTCCTCTTTTAATACCGGTGTAGAAGCTTTTAATACCGTTGTATCGCCGGATGCGGCGGTAAATACAATTTTCAGATCATCATCCTGCTCTACTACAACAGACTGCTCACTGCCATAAAAATCACCTGCCTGCATATTAGCAACATGTGACTTTGAATCTTTAGACCAGGCTCCCATGCGGTGCGGGTGATCTTGTGCGTATTGCTTAACCGCATCTGCCACACGACGGTCGGAGTTACCTTCACGTAAGACAGGATTTACAGCACTGCCTAATACTTTTGCATAACGTGCTTTAACTTCTTTTTCTGCATCATTTTTTGCGTCTTCCGGATAATTCGGAATATCAAAACCATGCGCCTGCAACTCTTTAATAGCAGCCTGCAGCTGTGGTATTGATGCACTGACATTAGGTAATTTAATAATGTTCGCCTGCGGTGTTTTGGCAAGTTCACCTAATTCTGCTAACGCATCGATCTGTTTTTGTTCCGCACTGAGCTTTTCAGGGAAGTTAGCGATAATTCGCCCTGCTAAAGAGATATCACGCGTTTCAACTTTTATATCCGCAGCTTGGGTAAATGCATTCACAATAGGAAGAAGAGAATGTGTTGCAAGGGCAGGTGCTTCATCTGTTTGTGTATAGATGATCTTTGCAGATTTGTCTGTCATATTTATTCCTTTAAGAAGTTTTATGATGTTGCCGGGGCCTGTTGACCCCAGCCTGATTATCTGCCGAAACAACAAAGCGTAAGAGCAGATAATCCGGTGATAACTCACGGATAACAAATGTTGTTGATTTGTTACGCTGTTATATTTTAAGCAACATAATAGCGAAAACTAATAAATAGTCCACCTAACCGCCCGCTGTATTTTTACTTTTTCAGCTAGTTGAGGTATAAATTTGATCTTCTGTTACAATTCCCTTTTATCTATCTCAAGGTGTTTTCGTGAGCAAAACTTTAAATTCCCAACAAAAATCGACCAGGTTTACGAAAAAAAATACCGGCAACGTCAAAGCGCGAATCTCAGGTAAAAATAAAAGCAGCAAAAATCACTTACCGGTTGTGAGCGATGCAACCCGCAAAATTGTTTTATTTAATAAACCCTTTGATGTTTTAAGTCAGTTCACCGATCAGGACAACACTCAACATAAGCGTCTGACATTAAAGGATTACATTGATATTCCACAGGTCTATGCAGCCGGTCGCCTGGATCGGGACAGTGAAGGATTATTGTTATTAACCAATGATGGTAAATTACAGGCACAGATCACCGAGCCAAAGGCGAAGACCAGTAAAACCTACTGGGTGCAGGTAGAAGGCGCTCCCAGTGAAACGGATCTGCAGAAACTGCGTGACGGGGTGAAACTTAAAGATGGTTTAACCCTGCCGGCCGAGATAAAAATCATGGCGCAGCCCGATATCTGGCCACGCGTCCCACCGATTCGGGAGCGCGCCAATATTCCCACCACCTGGCTAAGCATCACTATCAAAGAGGGCCGTAACCGTCAGGTCCGGCGCATGACTGCACATATCGGTTTTCCGACTCTGCGTTTAATTCGCTACCGGATTGGTAACTGGACAATTGACGGGATAAAAAATGGACAATATAAGCTGCTTTGATTGTAAAAAGGCTTTTATTTACAGAGCGTTGCTATAGATAGATTATTACTGTTTCGCTTTTCACAGTAAAACCGCACGACGCTGACTAAAACTGTATTATTTATCTTCATTAAATGGCAAATGTAAAGGTGGTCAGATTGTCTTCAGAGCGAACCGAAACCTTGCCTCCGTGCTGTTTAGCGATAGATTGGGTAATTGCCAGTCCCAGTCCCACGCCTTCACTTAAACAGCAGGTTCTGGCTTTGTCTGCACGGTAAAAACGGTCAAACAGATGCGGTAATATCTCGGCGGGAATCGTCTCACCATGATTGATCACATAGACCACAACACTCTGCTTAGAAGTGTAAATATTGATATTGATCTCCCCTCCCTCAAAACTATTTTTTATCGCATTAGAGATTAAGTTACTGAATGCGCGGCGAAGCATCAGTTTATCCCCCTGGACCTTTGCTTCACCCTCCAGCGTCAGGGTAATATTTCGGTCTTCGGCAAGCATCTCATAATACTCCAGCAGATTAGCTATCTCCTGCTCCAGCAGAATATCTTCGCTGTTGATCAGGACCTGTTCATTTTCCGTTTTTGCCAGATATAACATGTCTGAAATCATTCTTGCCAGGCGCTCAAACTCTTCCGCATTAGAGCCTAAGGTGTGCAGGTATTCATCTTTACTGCGCGGCTGGGATAGCGCTACCTGGGTCTGCATCATCAGGTTATTAATCGGGGTGCGCAGTTCATGGGCAATATCAGAAGAGAAATTTTCCAGGCGCACAAAAGCATCCTGCAGACGTTCCAGCATATTGTTCAGTGTGTGGGATAATCCGGCAATTTCAACGGGTAAATTATCAACGGGCATACGCTGTTTAATATCTTTTCCGGTAACCAGTTTCGCTTTTGTGCATAACTGCTGCAATGGCAACAGCCCCCGATAGGTCAGAAACCAGCTTAAAAGCGCACTGATAATAGCGGCAATAACAGTAAATTTAATTAATATTGTGCCAAAGTTATGTAAAAATTCACGATGGTGATTAATGTTAATCGCCATCGTGACCAGCACTGATGAGTGGTTGGCATTCGCTAAGGTTAAATGATACTGCATGCCGCGATAAAGGTTATCCTGATCCTGCCATTCTAATAAACTTTCCTGCCTGGACAGCATTCCGGCAACTGATTGATAGCTGGAGCTCTGTTTGTGATCGACCGGGTTTATGATGACCGGCTCAGCCCCAAACAAAATATCGCCGGGGAAGCGGATATGTTCAGAAACATAAAGTGCAATCTGATCATCAGGGTTATCTATTTTAATCGCCACCCCTTCATTTTTCTCCAAACCCTTTAATATTTTTGGAAACTCGCTGTTAAAACCGGTGCGGGCAATAACATCCTTAAGCATATTGATTTTACTATTTAAGATCACCCTGTCTTCTTTATAGAAGTAGCCTTCAATTTCATGATGGATAAGCCAGGACAAACCGGTGATCACCAGCACAGTGGCTATCGAAAAAAAACTGGTAAGACGAAGTGTCAAAGAGCGTTGCAGAATCATATTTTTTCCCGAGATGCGATATTAAAAAACCAATATTATATGCTTGAGCTTAATTGTAACCTTATCAAATTAAACACGTCAGCTTTATTTGCCAGTATGACAAAGATGTCATTTTAGCGTTGGTTTTCGGTCATCAACTAAGGACTATTCTTATTCCATACAAACAAACACAGCAAGTCATTTAACTGAAGAGGATAAGAAAATGAAAACATTGAAAAACACATTATTAGCATCAACCATGGTTATTTTCAGTGCAACAGCTTTTGCAGGCTCAGCGGTTTATGGTAATTACAGCGTACATCACAGCAACAAAACAGTTAAGACAGCCACAGCAGAAAGTAAAGAAGCGGCATATCAGCTTGGCTTTGAGAAATTAACTCAGTTGAAAGCAGAATCAGGGGCTGAATTAAGCAGTGAACTGGCGCTATCATTAGGATCTTATCAGGAGAAAAATAGTGTCACCTTAGATGACGGTGCTTATATTACTCTGCAGGAGATGATCAATGAGCAGGGGCAGGTTGTTTATGAAGGTCTGGTAAATGTAACTTACAGCTATTCACAAGCGAACTGATAAAAACCGGCAATCCCCCGCAATAAACCGGCCGGATCTTCAGGCCGGTTTTTTCTATTATTCCCCATTTGACCAGCAGCCCTGTTCGCCAGTGAACGTCCAGAATCAGCGGAATAAGCCGCCGGATCTAATCTACGCTCGCAGCTCGGGTTTTATGCAGCAGTAACTCGCCTGGTCAGGCTCTAAAAAAACAGATAACTCCTATTACTCATCAAGATGACAAATATGTCATCTTGATGTTTGTTTCCAGTCACCAAGTATGGCGTATTCTTATCCTGTACACACAAACACATTAACTCATTCAGCTTAAGAGGGTAACAAAATGAAAACAATTAAGAATACATTATTAGCATCAACCATGGTTATTTTCAGCGCAACTGCCTTCGCAGCTCCTGTAGTTTACGGTGATTACAGCGAACACAGCACTAACAAAACCATTAAAACAGCCGCGGCAGACAGTAAGGAAGCGGCATATCAACTTGGCCTGGAAAAATTAAATCTGCTGAAAGCCAAGTCAGGCACTGAATTAAACAATGAATTCGCGTTACAATTAGGCTCTTTAAAAGAGAAAAACAGTGTCACCTTAAATGACAATGCCAATATTACCCTGCAGGAGGTGATGAATGAACAAGGTCAGCTTGTTTACACGGGTTTAGTCAATATTACTTACAGCTATTATCAGGCGAATTAATAAACTATCCGATTATCTCCTGAAAATCCAACCCAAGATGGTTGCTTCATACAGCGCATCAATAGTAAGGCTTGTAGACAAAAACCCGCTAAAAATAAGATTTCACAATTAACCTGAATTTTCTGCGCAAACAGATAAAATGATAAGCACTTGGAATCCCCGGAGAATAAAAGATGAGATTATTGATTGTTGAAGACGAACAAAAAACTGGAGAGTACCTTACAAAAGGACTGACAGAATCGAGTTTCCGGGTAGATTTAGCAATCAATGGTATTGATGGGTTACACCAGGCCATGAGCGAAGAATATGATCTTATTGTATTAGATGTCATGTTACCTAAACTCAATGGCTGGCAGGTTCTGCAGACTCTGCGCAGCAGTAAAATTGATACGCCGGTATTGATGCTCACCGCACGGGATCAGATAGAAGATCGCGTCAAGGGGCTGGAGCTGGGCGCTGATGATTATCTGGTTAAACCTTTTGCCTTTGTCGAGCTGCTCGCACGTATCCGCAATATCCTGAAAAGAAATAACAACGTCAGCCATGATGAAACAACCCTGCAAATCGAAAACCTGCAGTTGGATCTTCTGCGCCGACGCGTCTACCGGGATAACGAAGCGATCACCCTGACAGCAAAAGAGTTTTCACTGCTGGAATTATTAATGCAGCGCAAGGGTGAAGTATTAAGCCGTTCATTAATTGCATCGCAGGTCTGGGACATGAATTTTGACAGCGACACCAATGTTATTGATGTGGCAATCAGACGCCTGCGTAATAAAGTGGATAAAACCTTTGAGCCAAAACTTATCCATACTATTCGCGGTATGGGGTATGTGCTAGATGTTATCGATGATCAAGATAAACATTAGAACTAGCCCGGTATTGAAAACAGCGCCAATAAGCCGCCCCCCTGTAAATAAGTACTCTTGCTGATTTCACAAAAATTGCCTGCAGATGCAGCGCAGCCATTACTGCTTTTCATGTTAGAATAGACGGCTGTATTCTTCTGTAGCTGTTTAAGGCAGCAACAGACTGATTTTTTTATCTAGTTGAGACACCACATGCCATTTTCCAAGCTTGGATTAAGCGATCCTATTGTACAAGCAGTAACCGAACAGGGTTACGAGACCCCTACGCCGATTCAAGAAAAAGCGATTCCACTGATCCTGGCAGGTAAAAACCTGATTGCAGCAGCGCAGACCGGGACCGGCAAAACGGCAAGTTTTGTCCTGCCGATCCTGCAGAACCTGATTGATGCGCCGCCCGTGCGTGCAAAACGTATTCGTGCACTTATTCTTACCCCGACCAGAGAGCTGGCGATACAGGTTGATGCAAACATCGCCCTGTATAGTAAGCACCTTAACCTGACCTCGATGGCGATGTTCGGTGGCGTTGACTCAGAGCCGCAGAAAGAGCGCCTGATCGAAGGGGTTGATATTCTGGTTGCAACGCCGGGACGGCTGCTGGATATGTATACCCGCCGCGCGATACATTTTGATGAACTGGAAATACTGGTATTAGATGAAGCCGATCGAATGCTGGATATGGGCTTTATCGCCGATATCAATAAAATTGTCGAGCGCCTGCCGGAGAAGAGACAAAACCTGCTGTTTTCAGCCACTCTTTCACAGCAGGTGCGTTTTTTAGCAAAAACCGCCATTGAAAATGCTGTTGAAATCGCCATAAAACCGGACAGCGGGACGATGCCGAAGATTGAACAATGTCTGATTCCCGTGGATAAGGACTGTAAATCAGCCCTGCTCAGTTTTTTAATCTCTGAAAACAACTGGGATCAGGCCCTGATTTTTATCGAAACAAAACGCGGCGCAGCAAAACTGGTCAGCCAGCTGGAAAAACGCGGTATTAAAGCCGAAGCGCTGCACAGCGGCAGAAGCCAGGCAGTACGTGCGCAGCTATTGGAGGATTTTAAATCCGGTAGCCTTAAATTTATGGTCGCCACCGGCATTGCCGCCCGTGGTATTGATATCGACTCGCTTAGCCGGGTGGTTAACTACGATCTGCCCGATGAAGCCGATGATTATGTGCATCGCATCGGCCGTACAGGCCGTGCCGGTGCCATAGGTGAAGCCATTTCATTTGTTTCCAGAGATGACTTTAGAAACCTGTGCGCCATTGAAAATCGTCTTGGTGAATTTATAACAAGAAAAGAGATACCAGGATTTACTCCGCGATTAGCTATACCTAACTCTGATGTCAGTTATGCACCGAAAAAAGCGCCTAAATCAGGACGCAGAAAACCGCTAAAAAGCCGCAATTAAGAACGTTGTTTAACTTTCAATAAAGGTTGGATAATCCCTCCAACCTTTCCAGACATCACAATCAGTTGCGAATAAAAAATCAAGCCGGCTGTGTCGCCATTTTCTGTTCGCCGGTAAATTTCATCTGGTAGACAGCCAGCAATATCAGGCAGCAACACAGGGCTATCCCCGTACAGGCTAATACCCCCTGCCAGCCCCACTGCTGATAAAAAGGATCAATCGCAAAAACGCCAAGACTTGCGCCGCTATAATAAAACAGACTGTACAGCGCCTGAGCGCTTCCTTTGCCTTTTTTAACACTGCGTCCGACCAGAGTGCTGGCCTGGGCATGGCAGAAAAAGAACCCCACCGCCAGCATGATCATGCCGACAATCATCAGCGGCAAATAACCGTTATTCAAGGTGATAATCGCAGCCAGCATAATACATAGTCCGGTAGCGATGCCGGCCAGCTGGCCATGTTTTTTAGAGAATTTCCCCGCCAGTGAAGAACTGGCTGTGCCACCCAGAAAAGTCAGGAACATTAAACTGCGCACACCACTTGGCAGCTCAAAAGGCGCCCTTTCCAGTACGGTCATCAAATAGCTGAACAGATTAACGAAGCTGCCGAATGCCAGACCGATAATGATATATATCATCAGCAGTTGAGGGCGCTGCAGATGACCGGAAAATGCTTTTAAGCTGGGCTTAAGCTGATATTTTACCGCGGTAAAATGACGCTGTTTCGGCAGGATAAAAAATACCACGACAAACAGGGTGCAGCTTATTAACGCAATAAGATATCCGGTGGCCCGCCAGCTGTCCGAATACTCGCTAAAAATACCACTGATCAGGCGGCTGCTGATCCCGCCGACGGTATTTGCAGCAATATAAAAACCCACCGCGGCGGGTAACCAGCTCTTGCGTAACTCTTCTCCGAGCAGCGGTATGGCAAC
>NZ_JBFGZY010000150.1:0-9621 GCF_041586535.1 Psychromonas sp.
GCCGGCAGTAGTCCATCTGATTAACAATCAAGCGCAGGTTATTGCAGGCCAGAGTGGATTGGCAGATAACAGTTTAAAACTTAATACTGCGGAGCTCGATCTTACAAGGCGTTCTATGGCAAGTGGTGTTGGAGGCAGTGCTATTTTGGCTAAGCAATTGCAGCAACACTCCGAGCCTGTGCTGGCTGTCTATGCATTGCAGAACGGTTTATTCGGTTATAAGGGGAGTGGCTGGGGAGTGTTGTTGGAGGTTCCGCTTCAAAAAGCGCTCGCTCCTGTTCGGCAGATGGCTCAACATGTTGCGGTTTTCGCGTTGATTGCAACAATCTTGCTGGCCGCTGGGCTCTATTATGCCGGTAGGGTCCTCGCGCGGCCGATAGAAAAATTAACAAAAACCGTTGAGGCCGTTTCGCTCGGAGATTTGACCGTAAAAGCCGCCGTAACAACAAAAGATGAAGTTGGTGAGTTGGCTTCTGCGTTTAACAAAATGACTGACGAGTTGCAAAAAACAACCGTTTCAAGTGATTATGTAGACAACATTCTCAAAACCATGCTCAGCACGCTAATCGTTACCAATCCGGATGGAAATATTGTGTCAGTCAATCAGTCAGCGCTGAGCCTATTAGGTTATCAGGAAAAAGAGCTGCTTGGTCAACCTATTTCCATGGTGATTGGTGAACAGGCTATTTTTCGGGGAAGCAGACTGAATGTATTAATTCGTAAAGGAATTGTTGCCAATGTCGAGATCTTCTATCTGAGCAAAGACGGCCGCAAAGTACCGGTACTGTTTTCCGGCTCCGTGATGCGTGATGATCAGGGAGATATTCAGGGCATTGTCTGTGCAGCCACTGATATCAGTCAGCGTAAAAGCCATGAGCAAAAATTACAGCGTAGTAGCCGTGCCTTAAGAGCCATTCATGCCAGCAGTACCCTTATCACACGCTCTGATGATGAGCAAAAACTATTTAGCGGGGTATGCCAAAATATAGTGGAGCAGACCGGTTATCAGTTTGCCTGGGTGGGATTGCTGCCGGCAGATGATAGTGGGGTTATGATCCCGGTCGCCTGGGCCGGTGAGGAGCAAGGTTATATTAATGCATTGTTAGACTGCAAGAATCCTGGACAAATGTCTGACAGCCCCGAAGCTAAGGTGCTGCGCACCGGCCAACCGTACATTGAAATGAATATTAAAAGCGTCTTGGATGGTCAGCACTGGAGTAAAGAAGCCTGCAAACGAGGGTATCAGTCTGTCATTGTTTTTCCGCTTTTGCATGAGAAACAGGCATTTGCTGTGCTGGCAATTTATAGCTCGCAGATAAAAAACCTTGCTCAGGATGAAATCGTACTATTGGAAAGACTTGCCGATGACCTTGCATATGGCGTGATAGCAATACGGATAAAACAAAATAACAAATTGGCCGAGAAAAAAATCAGCTATATGGCCTTTCATGACTCTCTGACTAAACTGCCCAACCGGACAATGATGATTCAGGAGTTGAATCAGGCGATTGATCGGCAAAGTCGTCAGGGAGGAGCGCTGGCGGTACTGTTTATTGATCTGAATGATTTCAAACTGGTTAATGACACACTGGGTCACGCAGCCGGGGATGAATTGCTTTGTCAGGCTGCTGAGCGCCTGACAAATGCCACCCGGGGAGCTGATATTATAGCGCGGCAGGGAGGCGACGAATTTATTGTAATGCTTGCAAAATACGGTAAGCGGGTAGATAAGGCTGAATTCGAGCAGAATGCATCACAGGTTGCCCAAAGGATTCTGGGAGAACTGCAAAAGCCGTTTCAGATCCATAATCAGGATACTTATGTTTCTGCCAGCATTGGCATCGGACTGCTGCCTGAAGATAGCGTGGATGCCGCACAGTTGATTCAGTATGCGGACAATGCGATGTACCGGGCCAAGGAACTCGGTGGCAATAACTATCAATACTTTTCTAAAGAACTCTCGGATCGCCATCAGTCAAAAATGCGCCTGGCCACTATGCTCAATAAAGCAATAGAGAAGCAGGAATTCCGGCTTCATTATCAGCCGCTTATCGATCTTAATGACGGGAAAATGGTTGGCGTAGAAGCGCTGCTCCGCTGGGAACGGGAAGAGGGGCATTTTATATCGCCCGCTGAATTTCTGCCCGTGGCGGAAGATACCGGATTAATTTTACCGATCGGGGAGTTGGTGATTAGAGAAGCCTGCCGCCAGCTTCGCGAATGGACAGACAAGGGAATTTTATTACCGATTGCAGTGAATCTCTCGGCTCGGCAAATGTGGCACGGCGACATTGCCGGACAAATATTAAGTATTATCAATGAGAGCAGGGTGGTAAAGCATCTGCTTGAGGTTGAAGTGACGGAAAGTGCGATGTTTGTCGATCCGGATCGTATGGATAAAACACTGCGGCATTTGCAGGAGAATGAGATCAAGATATCACTGGATGATTTTGGTACCGGCTACTCATCACTGAACCGTCTCAAACATCTACCCTTCAGCAAACTGAAAATCGACAAATCATTTGTTGACGGGGTACCTGATGATGAAGATGATATTGCCATCGTCACCGCAACGGTGCAGATGGCACGCAGTCTGAGGATATCTTCTTTAGGTGAAGGGATTGAGACCATTGAACAATATCGTTTTTTACGCAATCTTGGATGTGACTATGGTCAGGGATATTATTTTTCCAGACCTGTACCGGCAAATGAAATTGAACATCTGCTTAGCCGGGACCATCGTTGGGAATTACAAATGCTCTCATCTAACACATTACAGGTCATAAAATAAAGTTATTATCAATTGCGCTATAGTATCTGCTGCTGAAAGTGATTCTTCCAGCAGCAGATACCTTGTAATTACTGCCTGAGTTAGAGAGTTTGCTGCAGTTAAACGGGACAACTTATCAATTCATTAACTATATAAAATCTAAAATTGCTGCTACCGTCAGACAGCCTTTCTCTATATACTTTCTTTAAATAATTCGTTTTTTTCAGTCTGAAAATTAGGTAGCGCCTTGCTGTCTAATATTAATCTATAGTTAGGGATCAAATGTCACAGGACCTTTTTATCTGGATAGGAATAGCTATTTGTATTTCTCAATCCGCTATTTTTTCCGGCTTAAATTTAGCTTTCTTTTCACCTAGTCGTTTACAGCTGGAAGTCGAAGCAGTAAAAGGCAACTTAGATGCTGCGAAAATATTACGATTAAGGGGAGACTCCAATTTTCTTTTAACGACTATTTTATGGGGAAACGTTGGCATTAATGTCCTGCTTACTCTGCTTTCAGATTCAGTGCTGGCGGGAGTTAGCTCCTTTCTGTTTTCGGCTGTAGCAATAACCATTATTGGCGAAATTACACCGCAAGCTTATTTTTCCCGAAACGCTATTAAAATGGGGAGCTTGTTATCGCCAGTTATTAGATTTTACCAGTTGCTTTTATTCCCCGTGGCAAAGCCTACTGCCATGATTTTAGATATGTGGCTTGGCAAAGAGGGGATTACCTATTTGGCAGAGGGTGAGCTGACCAGTATTATCAGAAAGCATATCGAGGCAGAAGAAACTGAAATTAACCACGTTGAAGGTATCGGCGCTTTAAATTTCTTTAAATTTGACAGCATAACAGTGAGCGAGGAGGGGGAATTAATTGATCCGGATTCTATTATTGTTTTACCGAGTAAAATGGATTTGCCCATTATCCCGGATATTAAGCCCAGCGCGGATGACCCTTTCCTGAAGTTGTTACATAAATCTGGTCACCGTTGGGTTGTTTTTACCAATCAAGAAGATGTTCCATTGCTGGTTATAGATGCGGATGGCTGTTTAAGAAGTGCTTTATTTGAACCGGAACAATTTGATCCTTATAGTTTTTGTCATCGTCCAATCGTCATTAGAAATGAAGCAGCTTCACTAAGCGAAGCTGTGATTAAAATGAAATCCAATGAATCCCTTGAAAAATCCTATGATGGTGTGATTGGAAATGACGTATTACTTGTCTGGAATGGTACTAAGCGTATCATCACAGGTGCAGATATTTTTGGCCGATTACTCAAAGGGATGCAGCATTCTGATCATGTATCTGTGGAGAAGGTTGACGATCCAGCTAATTCATTGTTATAAATGCAAAAATATACAATCATAGGCGGAAATGTTAATGAATAATTCAGATCCCTGGTGGGGTGAATCTTCGATACCTATTGGCCATTCAATGCAGCTAGATATTGGTTTTCTATCGCTTGCCATTGAAAATAAAGGTAAAGAATGGCTTGTTTATTCTCAATACGAAGCTGATTTAGAAGAATTCAATAACAGAATTCATAAAGAAGTCGGGCAGTTTGCTGCATGCAGTTATAAAGACGAAGCACGTTTTTTTGTCAATAACGATTCGGATTTAATTAATGTCAAACCTGTTTTAGCCGACAGACCTGTGGTTTGCCGGCCATTAAAACCAATCAAGGTTTCACCTAAATCTAAAGTTATCTTATATGTCTCTACCCCAATTTGGTTGTCCTTGAACTTAGTTTCTGAAGAGAGTACAAAGCTCCAGGAAATAGCTAGCCAACGCTTATCTGATACCTGGTTTGGCCCTTCTACTATGCAGGGTGACTTATGCTACGCAAGTTTAACCAACGGTAGGACTGACTTAAATGCTTTGCCCTTATTGCGGCATCGCGCTATTACCCCTTTGGTTATCCATAATTGTACCGAGAGTATTTTGTCATTTGAGCGTGTATCAATTCCAGTGCCTATGCTATCGGTATTTAAAACCGAGAATGGGCAATTTTATACCGAGTCAGTCGCTTTAACCTGGCAAAATGACAACAGTCTGGCCAAATTAAAGATTGGGGATCAGCAGGATAATACAATATTGGTAAGTGGTCCGAGAGAAACCGCAGAGCAAGGGCAATTTATTCGCGCTTTTAGTGCTATTTTCAAATAGGGTGAGATTATGAACGAGCTTTGGTTGCAGTTTTCTGATTATTTCAATGTTGAACAGCTTTTCAAGTTGATGCGGGCGCTGGTGTTGCTGGTAATCGGCTTTGTTGTTGCCAAGTTATTTAGTTTTTATAGCGTCAAGTTTAGTGGCAAGGTCTTTGCTCCTCAAACCTCCAAGTTAATTCAACGGGTTGTTTACTACTTTGTTTTATTGCTGTTTATTTTCTCTGCCTTGTTGGAGATGGGTTTTAATTTAAGTGTATTGTTAGGGGCGGCAAGTGTTTTAACTGTGGCGATAGGGTTTGCTTCGCAAACATCCGCTTCCAACTTTATCAGCGGTCTTTTTTTAATGGCGGAAAGGTCATTTACAATTGGAGATGTGATCAAGGTGGGTAATACAGTTGGTGAGGTGTTATCTATTGATCTGTTATCCGTTAAGGTGAGAACCTTTGATAATTTATTTGTCAGACTGCCAAACGAATCGCTAATAAAATCAGAAGTGACTACGTTAACTAAGTTTCCTATCAGGCGGTTAGATATGAAAATTGGTATCGCCTACAAAGAAGATATTGCTAATGTGAAAGGGGTGTTAGAGCAAGTTGCTTTTAATAATCCGCTTTGCCTGGAAGAGCCTAAACCATTATTTATATTTCAGGGTTTTGAAGATTCTGCTCTTGGGCTGCAGTTTTCTGTCTGGACGAAGCGGGAGAACTTTTTAGAATTGCGTAATACCATGTACGAACAAATCAAAGTGGCTTTTGATCAAGCAGACATTGAAATACCATTCCCGCATCGAACCATCTATACCGGAAGCGTGACCAAGCCTTTCCCGGTTAGCGTTGAAAAACCCGATAATAATTAACCTCAGCAAGATATCAAAAGCAATGACGCTTTCATTATCCAGAGTTGAGGTAGTATTAGTATTTTCTTCAAGTAAAAAGCGCTGCTCTTTGTCTTTAACCAGCTCCCGGACTACCGCTCGCCTCTGTTAAGTAAAATTGACAATATTACCTTACCCCTAAGTAGGTATCTTTTGAAATCATGTATTACTTCATTTTTCTAAAGTCGCATATGGCAACAGCTTAGCCATGTTTATCACCATATTTATGAGCACACACTGCCGAAACTTTTAGAGGTTGCAACTGTAAAAAATTATAAAATTAGATGATTATGTGCTTCTCAGGGGAAGCGTTAAATATACCAAAAAATACGCTAACACATTGATATGTAAAAGGTAATAAATGTCAACAAGAAAAAACTGTGGTTCGAGGAGGACTGTGATTTACTCCTCATAAAACACAAAGCGCTATTAAGAAATAACATCACGTTTTAGTGCCATCATATTTTTCATGAGCTCTGCCAATTACAAAAATATCGACCCAATCAACCAGCTTGTCGAGCATATATATCACGGAAAAATGAGAGTGGTATGAATGTAAAGAAACGTAAAGAGCCATGCAAACCCATAACAAATACGTTTTAATGCCCCCCATAAGATTTACAGAAAACGCTTGGCTTGCCCCTTGCTTCTACATTTTAATGAGGATTATATTTTGAATAATAAACTGTTAATGACAAGCACCGCTTGTATTGTCTTAAGTGCCTTGACCATGAGTAATGAGAGTTACGCGGCAGATGTCAATAACGGAACTTATGTATTACAAAGCAGGGTTTCATCAAGTGCAGATGATGCAGAAGAACATGGAAGAAACAGCACCATGGATATCAGCAGCTCTGATTTGGAGCTTGTAGAAGAAGGAAGTTCGGTACAAACAGTCGGGGTTCGTTTTGCCAATCTATCTATTCCTGAGAATGCAATTATAACTAAAGCTTACATCCAGTTTAAAGCAGATGAACGCTCTGTAAACAATGCAAATATTACTATCCATGCTGAAAGTACAGCTAATGCGCCAGGCTTTACCGATACAGACGGAAATATCAGTAACCGAATCAAGACTAATAAATCCGCATCATGGTCACCTGCAGCTTGGAATACCGTCGGTGAAGCAGGGGAAGATCAGCGCACCCCTGACCTGTCATCTATTGTTCAGGAAATTATCTCCGAAACAGGTTGGGCAAGTGACAATGCTATTGCCTTTATCCTTAGCGGTGCCGGAGCAAGAATTGCTGAATCTTACGATGGAGATCAGGCTGGTGCGGCACAGCTGTATGTGGAATATACAATAGATGGCAGCAGTACTACACCAGTAGTTGAACAACCAGTTGCTGAAGAACCAGTCGCTGAAGAGCCTGTTGCTGAAGAACAGGTCGTTGTAGAGCTAAACAGGGTGTCAGAAAGTGCAGATGATGCAGAAGAGCGTGCTAACGGCACCATGGATATCAACAGTTCTGATCTGGAGCTTGTAGAAGAAGGGAGTTCTGTACAAACAGTCGGGGTTCGTTTTGCCAATTTATCTATTCCTGAAAATGCAACTATAAGTAAAGCTTACATCCAGTTTAAAGTAGATGAGAGCTCTGTTAATAATGCAGATCTTACTATCTATGGTGAAGGTATTGCCAATGCGCCTGTTTTTACCAATACAGACTACAATATCAGTAACCGAACCAAGACAGATACATCCGTATTATGGTCACCTGCTGCTTGGGATACTAAAGCAGTAGCCGGCGAGGAGCAGCGTACTCCAGACTTGTCATCTATTGTTCAGGAGATCATCTCCAATACAGGGTGGCAAAGTGATAATGCCATTGCCTTCATCCTCAGCGGCGCTGGAGCAAGAATTGCTGAATCTTATGATGGAGATCGGGCCGGTGCGCCACAGCTATATTTGGAATATACAACAGGTGGCAGCATCGCAGCTGAAGAATCTGTCGTTGAAGAAGCTGTCGTTGTTGAAGTAGCTGTCGTTGAAAAATCTGTCGTTGAAGAAGTTGTCGTTGTTGAAGAAGCTGTCGTCGTTGAAGAAGTTGTCGTTGAAGAAGTTGCCGTTGAAGAAGCTGTCGTTGAGGAAGCTGTCGTTGAAGAAGTGGTAGTTGATGATTCAGCATCGGCGTTCGATTTATTGAGTGTAACGGGAAGCAACAGTGATTTAACTGAGGGAACATTTACAACATATAACAGCGCAAATTTAGGAACGCAGTCGAAACGTTCGATTCACCAGGGGGGATTCGGCACCGATTCTGTCTGCGGCTTGAGAGGTGAGATAGTTAAGGTAACGAATCTGAATGATAGCGGGGCGGGCTCATTAAGGAGTGCGATAAACCAGAAAGGCCCAAGAACCATTGTTTTTGAGGTTTCAGGTGCCATTAAATTAGAGTCGGGTATTGACATTGATTCGCCATTTATCACGATTGCAGGTCAAACGGCACCGGCACCGGGTATCTCGCTATATCACGAACGACTGAGAATTAACACCCACGATGTGTGTATGCAGCATATGCGCGTTCGTCTTGGTGATAGCGATCATAATTTAAATTCCATGAGTAGCTCTGAAGCTTCAGACGCGGATGCCGTGGTAATACGTGGCGGGCGCGATTCAGAGGGGACGTATAACGTCATTCTCGATAATATGTCTGTCAGTTGGTCTGTCGATGAAGCTATCTCAGTTTTTGGCGGTGTGACAAACTTGACCATTCGCGATTCTATCATTGCTGAGCCGCTACGTTACAATGCTCATGGGAAAGATCATGCATATTGTCTCCTTATTAGGACTGAGAGTGAAAGGGTTTCCCTTATCGGTAATTTATTTGGCCATTGTCAAAGACGTTCACCACGAATGGATGGTGGAACATTACAATTCGTAAATAACTTTATCTATAATCCGGGTGAATACGCAGTGAGTGTCCATGATGAACCAGTCAACGTGTCAATGGTTGGCAATGTAATGGACTTCCCTGATAATTCGTCTGATCGTTATGAGGGTGGCGCGGATGAGCTCTTTACGAGTCGAAGCCCTGAGGCGAAAGTTTATTTCAAAGGTAATACATCATTTGAAGATCGCCCTGAGTATGACTATCGTATGCAAGGAGAGCCTGTCGTTGTGCAATCTGTCCCAAGAGTGTGGGAGGGGAATGTAATGGCACTAACGACAACGGAAGTTAAAGAGTCTCTTACCGACTGGGTTGGGGCATTTCCTCGCCATCGTGATGAAGTTGATGCACGAATTGTCGAAGGGGTAAGAACGCACAGTGGAACGTATTTGGATTCTCAAATGGATAATGGCGGTTACGTTTATGTCGAGGAAAATCAGAGAAGTTTGACACTACCTGAAAATCCTCAGAATGACGATGACGGTGATGGTACTTCAAACTTAGTTGAGTGGCTGCAATCGTATACTGATGCGATTGAATAAGAGTCAGTAGTAAAAGGCATCGTATCTGGTTACTGCCAATAGCTTAAAGCTCATTTCATAAAACTTGAACGATTATATCGTTCGATCAAAATCCCTGGTCTTATTTAAGATTAGGGATTTTTTGTTTAAGCAAGAAATAGAATGAGTTTATGAATCATTTGAAAACAAGGATTCATACGAGAATGAATTGGATGTAATTAACCTCAACTCTGGATAAGCGACATTCCTCAACACCGCTCTTTTCGCCCCTTTCTGCGTTAAGTTTGCTTGTAATAGCCGGCTATTACTTCACAACCTTGCCTTGAAAGGAACGAAAATCCCGGCATTGAGCTCTACATGAGTCAAAAAAGATAACTTCATCTATTATAATGCCCA
>NZ_JBFGZY010000151.1:0-9598 GCF_041586535.1 Psychromonas sp.
GCGAGCTCTGCGAGTCCTGTCCATCGCCGGTGTCTCGCACTAGCAATGCTGGCTAAAGCGCTATGAGCAGGTGAGCTCTGCAAAACCTCTTCCATCGCCAGCGGCTGCACAAACAAAGCAGGCTAAAGCCCGCGCCCCCTTTCCAATCGTAGCTACCAAATCCAGAAAACCTCAGCAGGGATTTTTTCGTTTAAGCGCCTGATACGATAGTCATACCAAACGCATTAAATTTGTGATCACCTGTGGTATACCTTATAAATTAGCAGACAGTTGGTTTAATAATTAAAAAATATGACAGATCTATCAATCCCATATACAAATAATGCGAGCCTTAAGCTCCGCTATATGTCGATACAGAAATTTAATGAAGGTCAATCTAGAGCTTCAATAGCAAAAAATCTCACTGTTAGCCGCCGTTTAGTTAACGAATGGATAGCAAAATATCTATCCAATGGCTTTGATGGCTTAGGGCTAAAATTAGCGACCGGGCGCCCACCTTTACTTAATGACCGACAAAAAACTCAACTCAAAGAATATATTATTGCTAATGCCGCAAAAAAGTCGGGTGGTCGCCTAATGGGTAAAGATATTCAAAAATATATCCAGGAAACATATCTCGTCACCTACAAGATAAGAAATATTTACAGGTTAATGAAAGAGTTGAATTTGGTTTGGATCACTTCACGCTCGAAGCACCCTAAACAAGACCTAGAAGCACAAGAAAACTTTAAAAAAAATTCTTGATTGAAGTTATTAAACTTATTCCAGGCCATGCGGGACTTGATACTATTGATATCTGGTTCCAAGACGAAGCGCGTTTTGGGCAACAAAATACCACAACAAAAATCTGGGCAGAAAAAGGCTGTCGGCCAAGCGTCATCAGGCAGCAGCAGTTTATATCAGCACATATCTACGGTGCAGTTTGTCCGGCAACAGGTCAAACAGAAGCCTTGATTAGTCCCGTTTTAAGCATGGAAATGATGCAAAAACATCTTCAGTTAATATCGGATGCAACACCGAAAGGACGTTATTCTATTGTTCTCATGGATCGTGCTAGTTGGCACTCAAATAAGATTGTGGGTAAATTTGATAACTTATCAATTATACACCTTCCTCCTTATTCTCCAGAATTGAATCCAATTGAGCGGGTGTGGTCATGGCTACGACAAAATGATTTAGCCAATTTTGCATTTAAAGATTATGAGGACATTGTTGAGCAGGTTAGCCGAGGATGGAATAACTTTAGGCATCAGATAGAGCAGGTAAAAACACTCTGCCAAAGGGAGTGGGCAAAACTGAACACTTAATTAATGCGTTTGGTATAAGTCACTGACTTGCCAAAACGTTATGCCCAGATTAAATTTTCTTGTACCTTTATGCCGAAACTGGATTGTTTTTGCGTATCTCTTTAATCAGGCTGGCCAGTTTATGGTAGGTGCTTGGTTCGTTCTGACAATAGGTGGCCATACTCTCGGCAATTTCAATTTTACAGGGCAAATAATTACTTAACTTTTTATTTTGTAAAAAACTCACGATTTGCGTGTAGTAGGGTTTTTTATGGTGGAATACTTTTGAAAAATCTTGTTTGCGAATATCAGGGTGAGACTTTAATAACGTCGTGTTAAAGCAGGCATTGATAAAATCTTTAGGGGAAAAAGATTCAATAAATGAGCCTCCGACTTTTCCGTCAGGTAAATGGACAACGGGCTGATAGGGCACTCTGAACAGGTGAATGTTAGCGGGCATGTTGGAGAAGTTTTTTATGTCAGATTTAGCTTTTAAATCATCACCGTAGGTAAATATCATGGGGCTCAAATACCTAGGGGGCTGGTTCATCAATTTGACAGTATGTTTTAAATTATCAATACCGCCATAGTGGGCAAGGACAATACCGTATTTTCTGAAATTAATCCCGAGACCTTCTTCAAGCAGGATTCTGAAAGCCATTTTTTCACTTTCATCCTCTACAAAAAGATAGATACAATGCGCTAAATCAGACTTAACTAAAGACTCGCGATAAACCATATCGGAAGCAGGGGCTGCTAAAACGGTCTTACTCTCAATACTTTGTCTATCTAACATAAAGCTCCCAATTAAAAACTTAGTTAGGCATTAATCCGTGTATTTTGTCTCATTGATAAATTTATTTGTAACATAGAGATCTGTTTATAAGATAGGAAATCGTGTTTGTTTTGTGACTTAGGTTTGATGCTTTTTGTTTTTTAGTGATCTTTAGGTGTGGCGAGGTGTTTATCAGCATAGTTTAATGTTTAATTTGTGGAGTATTATCGCAGTAGTTTCCGGAACCGTATGTAATTATGCGAAAAAATACCCCTAAGAACGTAAATAATCTACTATTAGATTTATCTATTCGGCAATCTGGGTTTGGGCACAAAAATAGTGCAACTATGTCAATTTGTTATTTTTATTAAACCGGTTGTTCTATTAATTGTCAGTTTATCGCGTTTGACAACATTATTGGCAGGGGATAAAAATGAGCAACCTCCGTAATACAAACCTGCAGAAACTTCCTGTGGAGCTCTTTGATGTGCTGGTGATTGGTGGAGGGATAAATGGTGCCGTTTCAGCCGCTGCGTTGGCAGCTAAAGGCGCTAAAATAGCACTGATTGATAAAAACGATTTTGCCGCCTGTACGAGTTCTAATTCCTCTAACCTCGTCTGGGGCGGGATTAAATATTTGGAGAGTTTTGAGTTTTCTTTAGTTAATAAGTTGTGTAAAAGCCGGAATCACCTGATGCGTTGTTATCCTGCATCGGTTAAAGAGATCCGTTTCTTAACCAGTATTCACAAGGACTTTCGTTTCCCGCCTTTCGTTATTTTTCTCGGCAGTCTCTTATATTGGATGATCGGCCGTTTTCATACCAAAATGCCAAATTATTTGACCGCAGCAAAGATTAGATCAATGGAAAAAGTGATCAATACAGCTTCTGTGATTGGTGGTTTTGAGTACTCAGACTGTTACTTACCGGATAATGATGCCCGTTTTACCTTCAACTTTATTCGTTCCAGTATGAGTTATGGCTGTATTGCCGCAAATTATGTTGAATCACTGGGTTCAGTTCGAAAAGAGGACATCTGGCTAACCAAGGTGCGCAATACGATTAGCGGAGAACAATTCACCATTCGCTCCAGAGTACTAATAAATGCCGGCGGCCCTTTTGTTGATGCGTTGAATAAAACCAACAAAGAGAATACCGAACATCACCACCTGTTCTCAAAAGGAATACATTTAATCGTCAATAAGGTCACTGACAGTAACAAAATACTGACTTTTTTTGCCGATGACGGCAGGCTGTTTTTTGTTATTCCGATGGGGCCCAAAACCTGTATTGGCACCACGGACACTCAGGTAGAAACGCCTGAGGTTTATGTGACCAATACAGACCGGCAGTTTGTGCTCGATAACGCCAATAAGCTGCTGCAGTTGGATAAAAAGTTAACAACAGCTGATGTGATTGCCGAACGCTGCGGGGTAAGGCCACTTGCCATTAAAGGTAGCGGTGGTAAGGCCGAGTGGGTGAAGCTGTCACGTAAACATGCTATTGATAGCAATATGGAGAGTGGTTATCTGTCCATATTTGGCGGAAAACTAACGGATTGTCTAAATGTTGGGGATGAAGTTGTTGCTCTTGTTAAAGATTTTGGCATCGTTTTGCCACATCTAAAATACAAATGGTACGGTGAACCGGATCCGGCGATTAAGCGGGAGTTTTTGCATCGGGCAGAATTAATGGGATTTGATCAATTAACGCCAAAATCTTCTTCGGAGCCTTTAACAACAAGATTCTGGCGTCGTTACGGGCGAAATGCGCTCAATATGCTCGAGAGCATCCGTGAAAGTCCGGAAAAAGGGGAGTTATTGATTGAAAACTCGGAATATCTGCGGGTTGAAATTGAGCACGCGGCACAACGGGAAATGGTGACCAAGCTGGACGATTTTTTACGCCGGCGTTCGAAAATAGCATTGGTGGTGCCGGCGTTGGATATTCTGTCAGCACCGGGACTAAAAGAAGCTTGTCTGATCTTGTTTGGCGAGGAAGCGGATGCCAAGTTACAGGAATACGAGGAGATGCTTTTATCCATGAAGCATTCAGGCAATTAACCTTCGTGATTAGACCATCACATCACACAATATAAATTGTACAAAATAAATTAAAGGGTAAAAAATCCGAACAGTTGTTCGGATTTTCTGCACCAGCTGTACATTTTTAACAGCCGGATTAGGGAAGAGTACTGCTATCCGACTGAAAAATGCTCACCATTGTCCTCTGTGTGCGCCTAGTTAGCGATGATATTAATCTCTACACGGCGGTTAGCTGCACGACCGGCTGCTGTATCATTAGTTGCTATCGGACGGCGTTCGCCATAGCCTGTTGTACTTAAGCGCCCGGATTTTACGTTTTGGCGAATCAGGTACTCACCGACTGATTCAGCACGACGCTCGGACAGAGTTAAGTTTGATTCTGAACTGCCGACGCTGTCGGTGTGACCGATAATTCTTAATGATGATTTAGGGTACTCATTAAGAATTTTGGCAACCCCATTTAGGGTTTGAAAAATACTGCCGCTTAATTCATAACTTCCGGTAGCAAAACCAATGCCCTGCGCCATAATAAGTTGCAGTTCGTTTTCGCCAACACGTTTAACTTGTACACCTGAATTTAATAATTCATCACGAAGTGCAGCTTCCTGCTGATCAAAATAATAACCAATTCCTCCACCGATGGCTGCGCCTCCCAGTGCGCCAAATACAGCGGCATTTTTCTTACCTGTTGCAGCTCCGGCAATTGCACCGATAACTGCTCCGCCAAGCGCCCCCTTAGTCGCAGTGTTTGTTTCTTGCTCGCCAGTTGTTGCACTTTGGCGAGCACAGCCGGTTAAAAGTGTTACTAACATTAATGCGATAATTGATTTGTTGTTCATCATGTTAACCTTCTTTTACTAAACAATGCCTTGTACCTAAAAATATCAAGTACATAGCGATTTTATTTGAGTGAGTTAAATTCAATTAATGTATTGTCATCCTATTAAATAGTAGGTTATTTATTTTTTAATTAGAACCATTAGTTAATATTTTTCTAAAATTTTACACATTGCAAAGAACCTGTATTACCCGCTTGATTTCTGCATTTTGAGCCGGACTGGGTATCTTTATCTCGGCGCTGTTGTTTTTTCTGTTGAACCCTTTCAGTTCTATTACCTGTTTTCTGTTCACTTTTTCTCTGAGTCGGTTGTATGACCTTTAACTGCCTATCCCGCTGATAGCCTTCAGTCCGGTTACGAGTTTTCAGTTCGCTTTTTGCCTGAGTCGGTTGCATGCCGTTTAGCGGCTTATCCTGCCGATTGCCTTCAGTCCGGTTGCGGGTTTTCAAGTCGCTTTTTGTCTGAGTCGGTTGCATGCCCTTTAACTGCCTATCCCGCTGATGGCTTTCAGTCCGGTTACGGGGTTTTAAATCGTTTTTTGTCTGAGGCAGATGTTCGCCCTTATTTGACTTATCCCGTTGTTTAATTAGCCGTTTCACTCTATCTCTATTACGCTCAATATTATTAATATGTATTTTATTATCCGTTAGCCGACGATGTTCATTATAGGGAATTTTTTGTGGCGACACACGGTTGGGGAGGCGATCATCACGCTGCCTTACATGATGAGGTTTACCTCCGGGTACGCGATGAATATATTGTGGTTTATGACGCCAGCGATGTGCACCTTCGCTGCTGATGATGCGTTTGCGAGGACGATAAAAATGGGAATTACGATGATTAACGACGATAAGATGGCGCCTGTGCCAGTTAAACGTAGTGAAATAATAGTTGAATGAGATCTGTATACCGCTGTGCCAATAAAAGTGGCTGTGCGGACGGCGAACATAATAAGGGTAAGGGGCCCAATATACAGGTGGATAAGCTGTCCAGTACCAGTGGCCGTAGACCACTCTTGAGTCATAATAGGGTACGTAAACAATCCCGTGATGAGCAGGCTCTATAATAATTTGATTATCAACGCGGGTGACGGACATATTCTCCATCTCCGGCAAACTCTTTGCCCGATCGGCTTGCCGTCTTAATGATTGAATACTGGCAAGCAGCGCGGCCTCATCCTGTAAAAAAGCCTGACCGAGTTTTTGCGTCCAGTTTAAATCATCGCTGAGTTTTTCGAGTATATTGGGAAAGGCCAGAAGTGCAATGACACTGGGATCCCAGTTTTTATTCTCGGCCTTTTGCATTAGCTGACCGGCATTGAAATGCCTGTTTTCAGTGCGCCAGCGGTTCGCCTGCACTACCTCAAGCGGGTAGGTTGAGGCAATTAATATATGGGTCAGCAAACTGTCAGGGTACAGGGCGATCGGCGCTAAAATCTGTGCCAGTTCCGCTTCACTGAATTCAGTCTGTCCGGCATATTGTTCTTGCGCATCGGCATCATTAATAAATACCATCGGTAGCATAATCAGCATGCCTATTAGCGCGATATACAATGAGCGGTAACATGTCAAAGTGAACTTGTTCATATGCCCTCCAAACTCTTTTTATCAGGTTATAGCGATTATAAAGAGTCGAAGATGAACGCAAGCTGAAAGGTAAGTTTAATCCAGTGCCTTATTTTTTAAAGTTCCTGTGCGGGTTGTGTTCAGCCTGCCCCTAAGCTAAAGCTAAACAAAAATTTGGCGCCCCCGAGCCTTTCTGATGTTGATACGGAGAGTTGACCGTTATAACTGTCAATCAGATCTCGAACGATAGCAAGCCCTATCCCGTGACCATGCTGATAGGAATCCGCGCGAATGCCCCGTTCGAAGATCTGTGTCCGTTGCTCTGTAGTTACCCCTTTACCGTCATCTTCAACCGTTATGGTTAACAGGTTCTCGGTCGTTGTTACGGTTAATAAAACCTGTGATTTTGCCGCCTTGCAGGCATTATCTAATACATTACCAAGGATTTCGGTCAGATCGCTTTGATCACCTTTAAAAATAGCTTGCGGATCAACATGCTGATTAATCAAGATTTGCGGCTCCTGATAAATTTTAGCCAGTGTTCGTATTAGCTTATCAGAGACAGAGCTGACCTTGATGCCTAGGTGCCAGGAGGAACCTGCCGCGCTCTGCGCGCGTTTTAATTGATGTTCTATCATTTTATTGATCACATCTACCTGCTCGACAGCAGAACGGCTTAAGCCCTTTTGACTTTGTATGACTGCCAGTGGTGTTTTCAGGCTATGGGCCAGATCCGACAGAGCATTACGATAACGCTTGCGTTGATTTTGCTCGGTATTCAGCAGTGCATTAAGCTGCCGGGCAACAGCTTGCAGTTCTGTCGGATAGATGGTTTTAAGCTGGTTAGCATGGCCCTGTTCTACCTCCCTGAGTTCATGAGTGAACTGAGCCAGTGGTTTGATGGTCCATGATAACCAGGCTGCCTGTACAATAATCAGCAGTACCATTAAGATTAGTAACCAGGTCCAGAGTTGTTTGGTAAATTGCTTTACCTGCAGCTTAAAATCGGCTTGATCTTTAATGATATGGATGGTGAGCGGAAACTGCCCGGTCTGTTTGGCGCTGCTCTGATGTTCGAAAAGGGCACTGAAGCTGTAGATAAGGTAAGCTTTGCCTTCAAGTGTTATCTCTGAAAATGCACTTTGCCCGGTAACCGGGTAAGGTAAATTATCCGGTGCTTCTAAACCTAGAAATGAGTTAGACTGCCAGAGAATATTGGGCGAGTGACTGCTTATTGTGTCTTGTGTCCCTGACAACAGTAGATCATTATTCTGCTTCTGAAGGGAGGGTGTGGAGATCAGTGCATATAAACCGGATTGAATAACGTTAAACTGGTTATTTAATAGCTGCTCAGGCATTACCAGTTGCTTGTCTTCGACCTCGGTGACCGCGAGCACAGCCGAAACATAGGCACTGAGTTCATTTCTAGTGGCGCTTTTTGCCTGTTGTTTAAATGCGTCGTTTAAGGTCAAGCCGATTAAGGGCATCAGCACCAGGATCACTAACAGGGCGCTAAGAATAAGCCTGACTTTGAGTGAGCTTAAGAGCCCCTTATTGTTAGTCGAACTGCCACCCTGAATGCTCATTAACCGGGATCTTGATTTTTTGTCAGTGGCGTTAGACGGTAACCCTGTCCTCTTAAGGTTTCAATCAGCCCGTATTCATTATCGGGATCCAGTTTTTTTCTTAAGCGCCGCACAAATACTTCGATCACATTGGAGTCGAGATCAAAGTCCTGATCGTAAATATGCTCAGTGAGCACCGTTTTAGATTTAACTTCACCGGGATGGAGCATGAAATATTCAAAAAGTTTATATTCTGAGCCGCTTAAGGTGATAAATTGATCGCCTTTTTTAACTTCCAGGCTGCTGGTATTTATACTGAACGGACCATTGTTTATTACCGGACTGGCTTTGCCTGCTGAGCGGCGAATCAGGGCTTTCAGACGTGCCACCAGCTCCTCCGGGAAAAAGGGTTTGGTAAGGTAGTCATCTGCGCCGGCGTCGAGCCCTTCTACTTTATCCTGCCAGCTATCCCGCGCAGTTAAGATTAAAATAGGGAAGTCCCGCTGCTGTTCTCTAAGCTGGGTGATTAATTCAAGACCATTGAGTTTAGGTAAACCTACGTCGATGATGGCGGCATCATAAGCACATTCAGTACCCTGAAAAAGACCTTCTTCACCGTCCGATGCGACATCGACCAGATAGTTGGACTCACTTAAGTGTTCTTTCAGGTTGGTCTGCAGATCAATATCATCCTCGACTAAAAGTATTCTCATTTGTTGGCTCCTCTGAGTATCTTTAAATTTCTTCTGAGAAGGATCAATTCCTGCTGATACGGCCAGTTTGTGCATCGATTAAAACATAAAACACCAGGCCTTCTTTGGATAGCATCTTGACCTTGTAGCCCGGGTGGCTATTGACGCTGCTTGATTGCGCTTTGAGAACTTTACCTTGGTATTGGCGCTGAGCGAGCTGAATTGCCTGAGCGCGACTGCTAACCTTAAGTTTCGATGACTGCCCGGCGGTGCTTGCTACCTTGCCGTTGTTAGCAGCCTGGGCATCGGGGACGAATGCAGTTAACGGCAGGGCTAAGCAAGCCGTCAGTATCAACATAGAAGCTGTTTTCATTAAATGCACCGCCTTCATTAAAAGAACTATTTAACGCATAGTCTAATGAATAATGAGCAAGTTGTCATCCGGGTAAAGCTGCGGTCTAATAATTTGCCATGTTGAAATAATGCCTATTTTAATGAGCTCAACAGATACTAATATATGCCTAATCCAATACGGTCAGGGCGCAGGATGTGGTTGTAACACTTCGCCTGCAGAGACAGTGTTATGAATATTACACCTTAATTCGATTGCACCGGTCTTGAGTAATTATACCAAATCCGATAATTATCTATTCATTTATGCTTGTTAAAATGAATGCTAGCTTCGTTATTGATTTTGTAATTAGTTCTCATCCAGAAACAGCGTATTTTTAGTACCCCCTCAGTTCGGTCTTGGATTTTATCATGATTCCAAGGCCAATCTTACCTTCAGTAACGCACACGAAGTGTGCGATCGCGACATTTTTCAATTTTA
>NZ_JBFGZY010000152.1:0-9586 GCF_041586535.1 Psychromonas sp.
AGATAAGGTTACCAACACTGGCCAATGGAAACTGTATTGTTGATACTGGCGGTCGTATTGAAGCTCATATCATCAAAATAAGTAAACAGCGTTTTGCTGCTTTGGGTAAAAAATAAACCTTACTGGTTTAGTTACCCTGCTAAAATGAATAAAAAGGTGCCTATGGCGCCTTTTTTTGTTTTAATTGCAATAACTTGCGTGTGTGATTGAAAACAACACAGTTATCGTTCATTTTAACCGGCAAGATTGATTAGATATTTACTTAGATTGGTAATTAATCATTAAGAAATATCAGCTATCTCAGCTGCTTTTATTATTATACGCCTGCCCATCATACAAAGGTGCGTTATGCTGCGCAGTTACTGGCTTTTTTATGATAAGCAGAGCTCGAACTAGATGCCAAGTTGGTTGATATCAATTACTCCGTTTAAATTAACGACAAGGGATAAAAATGCAGCCTCTTTTAACAAATATTGTTGCCGCTGTTGGTCAGGTCTTATTAGGAAAAGAACAACAGGTTAAGCTGGCGGTTGCATGTTTGATTGGTAAAGGTCACTTGTTACTTGAAGACCTGCCCGGTATGGGCAAAACCACCCTGGCACATTGTCTGGCACGTGTATTGGGGTTGCAGTATCAACGGATGCAGTTTACCAGCGATCTGTTGCCTGCAGATATTCTTGGCGTGGCTGTTTTCGATAAAAACCAGTCGGCATTTAAATTCCATCCCGGACCCATCTTCACCCAACTTTTACTGGCCGATGAAATCAACCGCAGCACGCCGAAAACACAAAGTGCGTTATTAGAGGCGATGGAAGAGGGACAAGTCACCATCGAAGGTGAGACCCGTTCGCTGCCATCTCCCTTTTTTGTGATTGCCACACAAAACCCGATATCACAATCTGGTACTTTTATGTTGCCGGAGTCACAGCTGGATAGATTCTTAATGCGCTTGAGTTTAGGTTATCCTGATCATCAGTCAGAGCGTTTATTACTCCAGGGTGTCGATCCGCGCGGTCGTATTGCTGAGATGCAACCCGTTGTTACTCCAGAGCAACTTGCCGATTTGCAAAAGCAGGTCAGCGGCGTTCATTGTAGTGAAGCATTGCTTGATTACCTGCAAAAACTGGTGCTATTTACCCGTGTGGATGGCCGCTTTACCTATGGTTTATCACCTCGCGGAGCATTGGCCTGGCTGAGCGCCGCTAAGGCATGGGCGTTGTTAGATGGCCGTGATTATGTTATTCCTGAAGATATACAGGCGGTCGCGAGTGCTGTTTTAGGTCATCGGGTGCGCGGCGGCGAAGTCGAAGAGGGCCACGAACATCGTGATCTTGTGCACTATTTGCTGAAATCAGTCGCAGTGGTGGGATAAATGTCTTATTCACGTTGTTGGCCGAAAAAAAGGTGAGCTTAATAAGCAACACGAAGTCATCAGCTTCTGTGCAAGGGTCGCAACGGCAACCGAGTCGCTGGCAAGCCCGTTTTTTTCGCTGGATAGATAAACGCACACCCGTGTCCCGTTCGGCCCGATTAACCCGGAAAAACCTATATATTATCCCCACTAAAACTGGCCTCAGTTTTGTGATATTGAGTTTTATCCTGTGGTTACTCGGCACCAGTTATCAAAATAATTTGGTCTTAGCGTTAAGCTACCTGTTAATAAGCTTGATTGTTGTGGCTATCTTTCATACCTATGCGAACCTTGCGGGTTTAGAGATCAAAGTGCTTGGAGGCAAACCTGCTTTTGTAGGCGAGAAGGCCTATTTTAGTTTACAGGTAGAGGGCTGGCGCGCTAAAGGTTATGACAACATTATAATACGCTGGTGGCATGGTGAAGATGGCTGCTTTGATTTTGCCGCTAAGCAAACAACGCAGATTCAGGTCGGCGTTGAGACACACAAACGTGGCATACTGCAACCGGGAAAGCTGTTGATTGAAAGTGTTTATCCATTAGGCATTATTCGTTGTTGGACCTGGCTAAACCTCGACGCGAGCACCGTTATCTTTCCCAAACCATTAAAAGTAGATTTTCCAGCACAGTTAAGCACCGCCAATGATAGTGAGCAAGGCGAGCAATTTGCCGATGGCGATGATTTTTCCGGCCTCAGGGAGTACCGCGCAGGTGATCCGGTCAAACATATTGCCTGGAAACATTATGCGCGTGAACAAGGTTTATATTCCAAAGAGTATGCGAGTAGCCGCAGTCACGACAATTGCTTAGATTGGGATAAGTTCTCGCATCTGCATGTCGAAGAACGTCTGCGTGCTCTCTGTTATTGGGCGCTACAGTTCGAAGGTTTACAAAAAGCTTATGGTTTACGTTTACCCGGCAAACAGATCCCGCCGGCATTAGGTGACGGTCATCGACTGAGTGTGCTTAGTGCACTTGCCTGTTTTGATATTAATCAGAGTGACGTGTAATTATGGAAGCATCGACAGCGGCTTTTGAACGGCAAAAACTGATGCGTCATGAAAACTTGCTCTGGCTGATCGTCGCGCAGGGGGTGGTTATTTTACCCTTGTTAATCCGCTTGCCGGTATGGTTGTGGCTGCTCTGGTTAGGCTCACTCATCTGGCGATTACAGATCCATGCTGGCAAGCTTAATTTCCCATCATCAACGGTTAAAATTATACTCAGTGGCCTGTGCCTGTTCGGTTTATTCAGCTCATACCGTGGCGCTTATGGTGTCGAAGCCATGGTGGGCTTTTTAGTATTCACTTTTATTCTGAAACTGTTGGAGCTGCGCAGCAGAAAAGATGGCTTACTGATGTTGTTTATCGGTTTTATTGCGCTGGCTGCACAATTTCTTTTTGCTCAGTCTATTTGGACAGCGCTGTACGCTTGTTTTTCCTGCATCGCTTTGCTGGCCGCGTGGCAAACTATCTACTTAACCCGACAATTCTCAGCGCGAGCAAAATTGCAAAGTGGGGCAACGTTGCTGCTGCACGCCTTGCCGTTAATGCTGGTGATGTTTGTGATCATGCCCCGTCTTGGGCCATTATGGCGGACACCCTTGTTACAAAGTGAAGCGCATACCGGCTTTAGTGACTCAATGGCGCCAGGCGATATCGGCGACCTGGTGCGATCCAAGGGAACCGCCTTTAGGGTTAATTTTCTTGACTCGAAAACGCCGCCAACCAGTGAGATGTATTGGCGTGGATTGATTCTGGATAGCTTTGACGGGCGGACCTGGCGCTTAAACAAGCAATGGGGCAGAGGTAGTACAGCGCTGCCTGACAATCTACCTTCTGACAATATTTTACGCTATGAGATCATTGTTGAGCCGCATTATTATCATTGGCTGTTTGCACTGGCTGAGCCGGTTAAGGTTAATTCAGGTACCCGACGAACTAATATCACGCCGGATGGATTAGTGACAACAAGAGATCCATTGACCTCCCGCTTGCAATACAATGTGCACAGTATCGATCCCGCATTTCTTAAACGTCCCGTTTTATCTGCCGAGCAAAGGCAACACTTAATAAGCTTGCCGGAGGGTTATAACCCGCAAACCATAAAGCTGGCGCAAAGTTGGCTCGAAGATGGCAGCTCGCCTGCGGCAATCGTCAAAAAGGCATTGTCTTGGTATCGGCAAGATTTTTATTACACGTTGCAGCCGCCCTTGTTAGGTGAAAATAGTGTCGATGATTTCTTATTTACTTCCAAACGTGGATTTTGTGAGCATTTTGCCAGTAGTTTTGCAGTATTAATGCGCGCAGCAAAAGTGCCGACACGCGTTGTGGTCGGTTATCAGGGGGGGACCTATAACGAACTTGAAAATTATTGGATGATTCGCCAGGCCGACGCACATGCTTGGGCTGAGGTTTGGTTAGAGGGAATAGGGTGGCTGCGTGTTGATCCCACCAGTGTCGTAGCACCACAGCGCGTTGCGCAGGGTATCGACAATGCGCTGGTCGATGCCGAGCGTAACATGGTAGCAGCAGGGTTGTTTGATGCACCGCAATGGCTGACTGGTTTGCGTCATCGGCTAGATGCCGCCAATTATATGTGGAGCCGCTGGGTGCTAAGTTATAATGCAGACAAGCAAAATCAATTACTAAAGCAGTTATTCGGTGGCGCTGACCCTTGGAGGATAGGCTTAGCAAGCATCGCTTCGCTGCTTTTTTTATTGGTCATCTATACATTAGTGGTTATCCGCCCAAAATGGCAAACACGGTCACCTTTGCAGCGCGCCCTGATTAAATTTGATAAAACCTGCCTGCAATGGCGATTACATCGCGAGCCTGATGAAAGCATCGCCAAATTTGCACTGCGTCTGGCAGAAAAACAGCCGCAACTTAACAGCAGCTGCCAACAGCTTGCACAAATATCACAGCGCGCTTTATATGCAGACGATAGCCAGTGTCAGAAAGCATTGAACAGAGCATTAGTAGAATTCCCTGAGACGCCGGAGAGATAAAACAAGCCGTTTAGCTGGTTATAGCAATTGCTATTTAGGATTATCACTTGGTAGACAGGTCTATCTCTTTAATTTGCCGCACCCAGGGTTTGAGATTCTTATACTGCTGCTTGAATTTGTCTGCCGCTGCTTTTTCTTTAAAGCTGCCGTTTAACACTACGAACTGACCCCGTTTATCCTTGCCTAGCGGAACAACTGCAACAGCACCTTTCAGCCGGGATTCGGCGATAAATTGTTGTGCAGCCTTTAATGAACTGAAAACAGCAAGTTGCAGGGTATAGTGGTTCTTGTCCTGCGCTAATACCCAGGCTTTATCTGAGGCATTGTTGGTAGTAGGCGATGGCTGCTTGGCCGACTGAACAGAAACATTTTTTTGCAGCTGTTTGTTGGCTGGTGAGGCAACAATATCAGCTGCTTCAGCGCCCAGACAGGTAGCGACCTGAAACTCATTACCTTGCTTTACAGCCTGATATTTCTTCCAGAAAGCAGCGTCAACTTTCTTAAGTGAAGATGGTGTTTTTGCATCCCGGTAGCGGGAAGTCTTACCGGGACCGCCGTTGTATGCGGAATAGGTGGATCTGGCCAGATTATCCAGCCCACCTTGGCGTTTGTGCTCGTCTCTTTTAAGGGCATATTTGAGCAGATAATTGAGTAAAACTTCTGTCCCTGCCTGAGCATTATAAGTAATATCCCAACGCAGTTTCTGAACGTCATACAGACCCCGCCAAACCCGCTCGTTGATCTGCATTAAGCCGGTATCGCCAGTGCTTGAATGTAATGACACGACCTTCTTGTTTTTCAGCATATATTGCCGCCAGCAGCTCTCCTGCCAGGCAGTGGTCAGCACCAGATCTGCAAAGATCTTTTTCGTTGCAGGCTCCAGTCTGGGAATGCTGGTCGCACTTTTGCTGCTATCTTCGAGTAGATCGCGAATCAGCGGCAGATACACTGGCAGTTCGCTTTTAGTAGGCACCCAGAGTTTGAGACGATCCTCTGGTGATGCAGCCCAGGCAGAACTGATTGGCCATAGGTTGAAGTTATACCCTGATGGTTCGCTTAACTCGAGGGATGGCGGAAGCCGGAAAAGCAAACGAAGTTCCGGATCAACGGTATCTTCGTATAGCAAAGGATCAATGCCGGGCTGATCGATCAGCATCCGGCCCATATTGCGCAGTCCATTTGCGGAAATATCCAGACCGATAGAAGGACCAAGCCGATCCAGCGTGGCAAGGGCGTCCGTGGCGGCAAGCAGACTGATCAGCAGCATCGGCTCCTGACCTGGTTTTTCCTGACTGATCTGGCGCAGAACCGGCCCCAATTGTTGCCAGCTGTCAATAAACCAGTGACGTACCGGATCATCGGCTCGGGTGACCTGCATGGTCAAGGCATCAACCAGGCGGTAACGGGCATCGAGAAGAACTTCCACCAGGGTATCACGCAGTTCCTGTTGATGGGTCGCATTGGCGTAATGTTTGACTGCAAAGGTGATCATGGCGTCCATCATCTGCCAGTTTTCCTCGAGCTGCTGTATCTCCTCAAGGGTAAATATTTCTGCCGGATCCGGCGTGGCGGGCAGCCTCTCTACCTGCAGATCGGCTGCAACGGTGATGCCATCGGGCTGGATTGTGATTTCTGCTAATTTGAGGCTGTCTGATATCTTACTGATCTGCGCAGCGGAGCGTTTATCTAAAATATCCGGTAGCAGTCTGTTCAGCTGATTAATGGCTGGTGAGAGGTCTATTTCATAGCGGTTCATAAAAGAGAGTAGCTGCCCGCTAGCCAACTCCCATATGGGGCCGGTGATCAACTTCCCCTGCGGATTATACAGCCGGGTGCTGAGGATCCTCAACATGACGGATCTGGCACCCGTTTGAATGACAGGTTCAGTGAGAAATTTAGCCTCACCTTCCCAGTTGAAAAGCGGTGTACAGTTGCCAAAGGTTGCGGTCGCTATGTTAGCCTTCACGTGCGTGGTGACTTCCAGTTTATGCTGGTGCTCACGTAACTGCGGGTCAGAGAGGAAGATGCTGCTGCAACCCGTTGCATCATTTAGGATCTCCACGCTTTTATCTGCTGTATTGAACAGCTGGCTGTGCATCAACTGCCGTAGAACCGGATAATCGAGTTTGATCGGCACGCGTACAGTTTCTGCGCTCACCGGTATTGCCAGGAGTGTTGCAGTTAGCAGTAAAAAAAGAATGTTGCTCCATTTGCTTAACTTTTTTTCAGTCATATTTATACTTCGCTGTGAATAACGGGAACGACTAATAGCAGATTTATGTGAGAGTATAGGAAGAATAAAAGTCATTCACCAAAACATATTGATTTAGTGAGATGTTTTATCTCATTATGTCCCTATTACGACAAAACCTTATGAGAATTTGTTATTCCGCTTCGCAAGCATCATTATGTTATACCCATGCTACTTCAAAATGCTTTGTCAGGCACTTGCTCGGAGACCAGACCAAGGCGCAACATGAGGTAATATTTATTCCCTTTTCGATTGTTGCAACGCAGAGCTGGTTTTCGAGCCCGCCCCCATAGGGCAAGGCAACTTGTAGCAATTTGCCTTGCTGACTTTGTATCTTAAAGCATCATGGGGATATATTGTGAATCAGGCTAAATCGAAACGATCAGCATTCATCACTTTCGCCCATGCGGCGACGAAGTCCTTCACAAATTTTTCCATATTGTCATCCTGTGCATAGACTTCGGCATAGGCGCGCAGGATCGAATTAGAGCCAAAGACAAGATCAACTCGTGATGCTGTCCACTTAACCTGATCCGACTTGCGATCACGGATTTCATAGAGGTTATTTCCGCTAGGCTTCCACGTATAATTCATGTCCGTCAGATTAACGAAGAAATCGTTACTGAGTACACCTTCGCGCTCGGTGAATACTCCGTGCTTAGTACCTCCGTGGTTAGTGCCGAGTACGCGCATCCCGCCAACCAGCACCGTCATCTCGTGAGCGGTCAGGCCCATTAATTGAGTTCGGTCGAGCAGCAGCTCTTCGGCGCTGACCACGTAGTCCTTTTTCAGCCAGTTGCGGTAGCCGTCATGGAGAGGTTCCAGCACTTCAAAGGAATCCACATCGGTCATTTCATTGCTTGCATCTCCACGACCGGGTGAAAAAGGCACGCTAACATTAAAACCTGCTGCCTTTGCGGCCTTTTCGACAGCGACATTACCTGCCAAAACGATCACATCTGCGATACTTACGCCGCTCTCGCCTGCAATACCTTCAAGCACAGTCAGTACTTTGGTCAGACGCGTCGGTTCATTACCTGACCAGTCTTTTTGCGGAGCAAGACGAATGCGCGCCCCGTTAGCGCCACCACGTTTATCCGAACCACGGAAGGTTCTGGCGCTGTCCCAGGCAGTACAGACCATTTCGCTTACGCTGAGATTACTCGCTGCAATTTTGTCTTTGACCGCCTGGACATCATAGTCAGTAGCTCCTGCCGGAACCGGGTCTTGCCAGATCAGATCTTCCTGCGGTACATCTGGTCCGATGTAACGTGCTTTCGGCCCCATATCACGATGGGTCAACTTGAACCATGCCCGAGCAAATACTTCAGAGAAGTATTGAGGGTCATTGTAGAAGCGCTCGGAAATTTTCCGATATTGCGGATCCATCTTCATGGCCATGTCGGCATCGGTCATAATCGGATTGTAGCGGGTAGAGAGGTCTTCAACATCAACCGGCTTGTCTTCTTCCTTGATATTGATAGGTTCCCACTGCCAGGCTCCAGCCGGGCTCTTCTTCAGTTCCCACTCGTAGTTGAGCAGTAGGGTGAAATAACCATTGTCCCACTGCGTCGGGTGAGTCGTCCACGCGCCCTCAAGTCCGCTGGATACTGTATTGCGACCAATGCCGCGTTTACTTTTGTTGTTCCATCCCAGGCCCTGCTCTTCGATAGCAGCTGCTTCAGGTTCCGGACCGAGCAGCGCGGCATCGCCGTTACCGTGGCATTTACCCACTGTATGACCTCCGGCGGTGAGGGCGACAGTTTCTTCATCGTTCATGGCCATGCGGGCAAAAGTTACGCGTACATCATGGGCCGTCTTGAGAGGATCCGGATTACCATCTACCCCTTCAGGATTGACGTAGATTAGCCCCATCATCACCGCTGCCAGCGGGTTGTCCAGATCGCGCTCGCCGGAATAGCGGCTGTTGGGATTATCGCTGGGAGCAAGCCATTCCTTCTCCGAACCCCAGTAAATATCCTTTTCGGGATGCCAGATATCTTCACGTCCAAAGGCGAAGCCGAAAGTCTTCAGTCCCATGGATTCATAAGCAATGGTACCGGCATAGGCAAGTAAATCAGCCCAGCTGAGTTTGTTGCCGTATCTCTTCTTGATCGGCCAGAGAAGACGGCGTGCCTTATCCAGGTTAACATTGTCAGGCCAGGAATTGATTGGTGCAAAACGTTGATTACCCGTACCGGCGCCACCCCGACCATCAGCGATACGATAGGTGCCGGCAGCGTGCCAGGACATACGGATCATAAGACCGCCGTAATGCCCCCAATCCGCTGGCCACCAGCTCTGACTATCAGTCATCAGCGCGAGCAGATCTTTCTTGAGTGCAGCGGCGTCGAGTTTCTTGACCTCTTGCCGATAGTTGAATTCAACTCCCATCGGATTGGTCTTATTATCATGTTGATGGAGAATATCCAGGTTAAGTGCTTTTGGCCACCACTCCATGTTCGATATACTGCTCTCCGTAGCACCGCCATGCATCACCGGGCATTTGCCACTAGTGGCTTTCTTTTTGTCATTCATTTCCAGTTTCCTCTCGCGTATTGATAGCTATTTATATTATCTTGTATGGCACAAGATAGTTGCCCAAGTGCCTCTCTGCCTCTCTGAATTACAGCCTGCTATTTTCAATAGCGGTTGGGTGCAAAGCAGGGCGGATCAGCATCTCAAAATGAAACTGCCCTGTGATAATACCAAATCCGATAATTATCTATTCATTTATGCTTGTTAAAATGAATGCTAGCTAGACATAACACTACGTTTTAGTCTTTGTTATTGATTTGATTCAGAACGTCCTGTTCTTCACCACTTTGTGGCCAGCTAAAGCTGTTCAAAATCGTTCCATACGATTTTGTGTAATTAGAACAACTAGTTACTGTAATCAATACCTTGCTTTCAT
>NZ_JBFGZY010000153.1:0-9568 GCF_041586535.1 Psychromonas sp.
CGGTTTTTTTAATGTAATCAATTGGTTAGCACTATTAATTATAGTAAACTTACCGGAGTTTTCCTGCTATTTTACCTATTTTTTTATATATTTCAGTATGTTAACGTTTCTGGATGAGAACTAGCTAGCATTCATTTTAACCAGCATAAATGAATAGATAATTATCGGATTTGGTATTACAGTCTTGGCTATTGATTCTCACCATCAGAGAAAGTTGAGAATCAATATAATCAATGGATTATAATCCCAGATTCACCGCATGAAAGCGCAGGTGGCTTTCAATAAAACTGGCAATAAAATAATAACTATGGTCATAACCCGGCTGTATATTCAGGGTCAGGGGATAATCACTCTGTTTCGCAGCCGCCAACAAAGCTGCAGGTTTTAACTGCTCCTGTAGGAAATTATCACTCTCTCCCTGATCCACTAACATCGGAACTTTCTGCTCTGCTATCGACAATAGTTCGCTGCTGTCATATTGCCGCCACTGGTCGCGATTGTCACCGAGGTAAGCCGTCAATGCTTTTCTTCCCCAGGGGCAATTGATCGGATTACTAATCGGACTAAAAGCGCTCGCCGACTGATAGCGTTGCGGATTGCGCAGGGCAATCATCAGTGCACCGTGTCCGCCCATAGAGTGGCCGCTGATCGCGCGCTGCTGTGTTACCGGAAAATGTGTTTCGATCAGCTGCGGCAGTTCACTGACCACATAATCATACATCTGATAATGTTTATTCCAGGGGGCCTGTGTGGCATTCACATAAAAGCCGGCTCCTAAACCCAGGTCGTAAGCCTGCTGCGGATCATCAGGGATACCTTCTCCGCGCGGACTGGTATCCGGAGCGACAATGGCTATCCCTAATTGTGCCGCAAGCCTTTGCGCACCGGCTTTCTGCATAAAGTTTTCATCTGTGCAGGTCAGCCCGGATAACCAGTACAGGACAGGCACTTTATTGCCGTTATTCGCCTGCGGCGGTAAATAGATGGCAAAACGCATGCTGCAGTTAAGTGTCTTGGATTGATGGCTGTACTGCTTATGCCAACCATCAAATACTTTATTTTGACTGATGTTTTCAATTGTCATGGGGTTCCTCGCTTGAAAAAGCCGGCGTGTTTTATGGTAAAAACACGCCTTAGGGTTATTTATCGAAATGAATAACGCTGCGGATACTCTCACCCTGATGCATCAGATCAAATGCCTTGTTAATATCTTCTAACGCCATGGTATGGGTAATAAAATCCGATAATTTAAATTCACCGGCCAGGTAACGCTCTACATAATCCGGTAATTCAGTACGTCCTTTAACGCCGCCGAATGCACTGCCACGCCATACGCGACCGGTAACCAGCTGGAATGGTCTGGTGGAGATCTCCTGTCCCGCCCCGGCAACACCGATAATAACCGATTCACCCCAACCCTTATGACAGCACTCCAGAGCGCTGCGCATCACATTGACATTACCGATGCACTCGAAAGAGTAATCAACACCACCGTCAGTCATCTCCACAACAACATCCTGAATGGGTTTGTCGAAATGTTTGGGGTTAATGCAATCTGTTGCTCCGAGCTGTTTGGCCAGTTCAAATTTACTTTCATTGATATCTATGGCGATAATGCGGCTTGCTTTAGCCATGGTGGCGCCGATCACAGCAGACAAACCGATACCGCCCAGACCGAAGATAGCAACCGTTGCACCTTCTTCCACCTTTGCGGTATTCATTACCGCGCCCATACCGGTGGTCACACCACAACCTAATAAACAGACCTCTTCCAGCGGGGCTTTTTTATTTACTTTTGCTAATGAGATTTCAGGCAGTACAGTGTATTCAGAGAAAGTTGAGCAGCCCATATAATGGTAAATCGGCTGGCCATCTTTATAAAAACGAGTCGTGCCGTCAGGCATCAGACCTTTGCCCTGGGTTTCACGAATTTTCTGGCAAAGATTAGTTTTTCCCGATTTACAGAACTTACATTCACCACATTCAGGCGTATATAAAGGAATAACGTGATCACCTACTTTTACGCTGCTCACGCCTTCACCGACCTGTTCAACGATACCGCCACCTTCATGGCCCAGTACGCAGGGAAAAATACCCTCCGGATCTTCACCCGACAGAGTGAATGCATCGGTATGGCAAACACCTGAAGCAATAATTTTTACCAGTACTTCCCCTTTTTTGGGTAACATTACATCGATCTCTTCAATGCTTAAAGGCTGTTTCGGCCCCCATGCAATTGCGGCTTTGGATTTGATAAATTGTTCTGTCATAGTCACTCCGGTGATTACTTGTCGATAAGTGTTATTGATTATAGTTGTTACCATATGGATGATAATATACTTAAAAATAAAATAACTTTTACGAGATGGTAATAATGATGCAGTGGCAGGGTATTAATGAATTTGTAGCGGTCGCGGAAATGAATAGTTTTACCCTTGCAGCGAAAAGATTAAATATTTCTACTGCGCAAGTGAGTCGACAAATTAATAGTTTGGAAAAAAGGCTGCAGAGCAAACTGTTTTATCGTACCACCCGTAACGTTTCAGTAACCCAGGAAGGGCAGCTTTTCTATCAGCATTGCCGTAATGTCTTAGACGGTTTGGAAGCTGCCGAGCAGGCTCTGACCAATTTACAGACGGTTCCGCAGGGGCACATTAAAATCACCGCGCCGGTTACTTACGGCGAGCAGAAGATCCTGCCTTTAATTAATGATTTTCTGCAGCGTTATGAGCATATTCAGGTAACTTGTGAGCTGAGCAATCAGCGTATAGATCTAGTAGATGGCGGTTTTGATCTGGCTATTCGCCTTGGAAATTTACCGGATTCCAGTCTGATCGCCAAAAAATTAAGGAAACGCAAAAATTACCTCTGCGCATCACCCTTGTACCTTGAAAAGTTTGGTGAGCCACACTCACTTTCGGAATTAGCCCGGCACAACTGTTTATTAGGTACTCGAGACTACTGGCATTTTAATGAGCAGGGAAAAGAGAAGCATCTTCGTGTTGCGGGTAATCTGCGTTGTAATAGCGGTATCGGGCTGGTGGATGCCGCGTTAAAAAATATCGGCATTATTCAACTGCCCGACTATTACGTTCAGGAGCATATTGATTCAGGGAGATTAATTTCTTTATTAAATAATTTTCGTGTGCCCGAAGAGGGGATATGGGTGGTGTATCCCCAGAATCGTTATTTATCACCGAAAATTCGCCTGCTGATTGATTTTTTTGTTGAGCATTATGCTCTCGCTGGTAATCAAAAGGCTGATAGCAATTCTATACAGGAGATTACTTCTTAAGAACAGCCAGCATTTTCTTTTTCAGTGGTTCAGCACCCACGCCGGTGATAAGTGGCAATCCGCGAAACAGTGGAATTTCGCCGAAGGTTCTGTCTATTTTTGCCGTGGTGCAGATAAAAACGACGTCAGCGTCGATATAGCTATCAATGTCACTAACGCGGCATTGGATAATTTCGCTTTCTATGCCGTTATCCGCACACAGATTTTTGATCTCTTCGGCCGCTATTGTTGAGGTCGCTACCGCGCCGCCACAGGCCACAATTATTTTTTTCATATTAGTCTCCTTTTAGTTGTATAAAATATTTTGATTAAAAATATCGCTTATTTCCGAATTACTCTTACTGTTTTTTAACGCATTAAAGAATTGTTCATCTTGTAAAGAAGTAAATAGTGCTTTTAACAGCTTCATCTGTTCTTTGGGATTGGTGACCACTAAGGCAATAATAATTTCCGCATCTACCGTGCCGTCGTCATCAGCCTGGTTAAAGGTCACTTTGTTTTTGGGTTTGATAACATAGAGACAGGGTTTAATGGCGTGACTTGCGTCGCAATGCGGGATTGCAATGGCACCGAAACCGAAGTCGATGCCTGTCGGGTAACTCTTTTCCCGTTCAAAGAGGGCCTGCAGGTAGCTCGGTTTTACAAAACCTTTTCGACTAAGAAAGTCATTCAGATGTGTTAATACCTGTGTATTGCTTTCAAAGTCTAATTCAGTGTTTATGAAAAGATGTGTGTCTGCCACGATCTTATCCCCGAAAAGTCTATTTTCTATTGATAAACTATAGCAATTCGTTTCTATTTAGAAAGCGACTTAACACTCAAAGCGGACAGCCCCTAATTACAAAACAGTAATAATATGTGCCCTTTTTGTGGCTATATTTGATTTTAAGCGAAATGTATCGAGGAGTTATTTGAGCATGGCTTGAGATTGATGGGCAGTGACAATTGACTGCGCCGTTATCAGGAGAGAAGCGTTCAGCGTAGGTAGGTGAGGCGGCCTGAAATCGTGCGAATCAATTTGAAATATGGTTGCCTGAAGCAACCATAAAAACCTCTTTTATTTAACCGAGGCTACTTCATCAGCGCTTAAATAACGCCATTCACCCGGCGCAAGTGCCGGATCTAATTCAATCCCGCCTATTTTTTCGCGGTGTAGTTCAAGCACATGGTTGCCTATGGCTGCGAACATGCGCTTTACCTGATGATATTTACCTTCACTAATGGTTAGTAGAGCCTCTGTCTCTGACAGAGGCTCTAATAGTGCGGGTAAGCAGGGGGCATTTTCACTTTTCAGCTGTATCCCCTCGTTAAACAGTGTTACTGCACTTTGCCCAACGGGCTCGGCAAGCGTTACGCGATAGCGTTTGTTACATTGTCTGCGCGGGCTGGTGACCTGATGGGACCACTGGCCATCATCGGTGAGCAGGGTTAAACCCGTAGTATCCGCATCTAAACGGCCTGCAATACAGAGTTGTTCGCGTTTATCAACCTGAATTAAATTAAGTATGCCGGGTAACTGTTCATCCACCGTAGAGCAGATAAAATCTTTTGGTTTGTTGAGCATAATATAACGGGTTTTACGCAGGTTAATTGATTTCCCGTCAAAACAGATTTGTTCATTATCCGCCACTTTATAAGCGCTGTTACGGATAGGGCCTGCGGAACCTGTGATACGTCCTTGGCTAATCACTTTTTTAGCCTGACTTCTGGTCATGGTGGTGGACTCACAAATGTATTTATCTAATCTCATGGATCTCTTCTTTGCTGGGGTTAACCATTAATAGTTAACCGTCTGATGGTCTCTTTCAGAGTTATCTGGGCTTGTTTTTTACCTGTGAAATGCTGTTTTCTGCAGATTTCTGCCCAGCTGTTATTTTGTAATATCTTGGCGATGGCCAGCAGTTGCTGCGTGTTCGTTAAACAGGTCAAATCAGAGTTTAACATTAAATCTATCAGAGCGTGCTCAATAAACTCGTAGGGCAAATTACCCTCTGTATAACTCTGTAAGTTTACCTGTACAGGCTGTCTTTTATTGCTGTTTAACAATATGGTCAATACTACATTTGTATCCAGCTGCTGCAGCTGTCTGCCTAATTGGGTCGGCAGCTGCGCCATAAATTGCCGGATAATCAATTTATGCAACCGTTGCCCTCTTTGCGAAAGCGGCAAATTAACGATGATTGAATGGGTGCCGCTGCTGGCATCCTGCTGCTGACCAATACGCAAAGTAGTGAAACCCTGCTGCTGCCAGAAAGACAACAGTTCTGCGGTTACGCCGAAACTGGCACAGAGGTGATCAAAGTGACCTTTTTCAGCCCAGGCGCTTAAATAACTTATAAATTGCTTTCCTACGCCCAGATTTTGACAGGCAGGGTGGATGGCTATCCGTTGTATTCGTGCATAACGATGAGCTGCAGCCTCTTTAAAGCGGCTGTGGAAGGTTAACGACTGGGCAATTAAGTTTCCCGGTACGCGGCGGGTTCCCTGCCATATCTGTTCAGCCAGTATGGGATCAAAGTTACCCTCTTCATTGATCAGCACCACAGCGAGTATCTGTTCATTCTGGCGGGCAACAAAAATATGCAGCAAAGGTTCGTTAAGCAATTTTTCCAGATCTGATGGTTTGCTCTGATAATGTGCCAGCACTAATAAAGAGAAGAGGGATTGCAATAAGTTGTGATCGCTGAGCAACTGCTGCGCGCTCAGTTTTTCGAAGCAAAGCGAATCCTGCGGGTTATATTGAGGCTCCTGCACCAGCGGTTCGCTTAAGCAGATGCTGTTTAAGGTAAAAGATTCGAGCGGATCGTTTTTGGCCCAGCGTATCGGCTGATCCAGATGCAGCTTACGCCACTGCGGTGCTAATTCCTTTAGCCGTTTCTGAAAGCGCAGCGCAAATCCCCGTCCAGAACCCTCATAACCATGTTGAGTAGTCGCGAAGACAACACGGGAATAATGGACCAGCAGGGCTTCTAACGTCGCTACGGGTAATGCGGCCGCTTCATCAATAATCAGCAGGTCACATTGAGGTAGCCCTTCCAACAGTGCATCGGGGGCGGCGAATTCAATACTGCGCTTTTCCAGGATACAGGCGAAAGGCTGCTGTTCAGCGGGGGTTAACAGTAAATTCGCATGTTTGAACAGGGTTTGGGTCGCCTGCTTATTAGGCGCGCAAACCAGAATCTTTGTAACCCTGCCGCTGCCGAGCAGTTTTGCCGCAGCAATCCCAAGTGATGCTGACTTCCCCCGGCCTCTGTTAGCGGTTAACACCAATGGCCGGCGGCGATGTCCGGTAACGGTTTTAATGATTTGGGCAACGGCATGGTCTTGCTGAGAGAGGTTCAGAGCGGGCTGCCTGTTTATCAGAGGTGGATTTTCTGCAACCACCGGGAAGGGGAGATCCTGCTGCAGAGTAAAAAAGTGATAGCCCTGCAATTGTGCATCTACATATTGATAAAAAAGATTGTCGGCTGGTATCTCTGCGGGGGTTAACAGAATTAATAGTCCGCCGCCGCGCAGGGTGCCCTCACCGGCGGCAAATGCATTGCCGTCAAAAGTCTGATGGGCATTAATAATAAGCAGGGAGGTTTCCTGCCCTAAAATTTGCTTGTATGAAATCGGCTTGATAGCGGCGGGTGTCGGGCCACACCAAAAGTAAGGCGTTTCAAGATGCTCAACTATTTGTTGCGCGAGGTTAAAGCACCAGTCCAACTCTCCCTGAATGCGTAATAATTGGCGATGATTGTTAACGGCTGCGTTATTTTGGATATGCTTAAGTAAAGTCATTAATGCGGACACAAAAACCTCGTTATAGGGTGTTCAGTCAGAAGTATATCACCGCGGTTTAGAAATTGTGGGGTGTTATCAGCAGGGTCTCAGCAAGAGATCCTATTGCAAAGCAGGCCGGAGATCCTTATGTGGATTTTTTAAACAAACTTGCTAATAAAACCTTGTGTTCGTCACGAAATACTGTAATATGCACGCACCTACCGATATGGTAGACGGGTTAAAGCCCATAACTGAATTAAATCAGTTATTAAAATGACTCCCGATTGGGGAGCTACTAGTTTGAATGAGCACTTGGGATCTATCTTGTATAGGTTGTCAGGTGTTTGTTTGTATGTTGTATTTTTAACTATTGGAGTTTTGGTCCATGCAGAACCAAAGAATCCGTATCCGCCTTAAAGCTTTTGATCATAAACTGATCGATCAATCAACGGCGGAGATCGTTGAAACTGCAAAGCGCACAGGTGCTCAGGTACGTGGTCCTATTCCACTACCTACTCGTAAAGAGCGTTTCACAGTATTGGTATCACCGCATGTAAACAAAGATGCACGTGACCAGTATGAGATCCGCACTCACAAGCGCTTGATTGATATCGTAGAACCAACTGAAAAGACTGTTGACGCACTAATGAAGCTAGATCTAGCTGCTGGCGTTGATGTTCAAATCAGCTTGGGTTAGAAAGGAGTTAACACAATGACAATCGGTCTAGTAGGTCGTAAAGTTGGTATGACTCGCATCTTCACTGAAGATGGTGTTTCTATCCCAGTTACAGTTCTTGAATGTTCACCTAACCGTGTTACTCAAGTGAAAACACTTGATACTGATGGCTACCAAGCTATTCAAGTAACAGCTGGCTCGAAAAAAGCTAGCCGTGTAAACAAGCCGGAAGCTGGTCACTTTGCGAAAGCAGGTGTTGAAGCTGGCCGTGGTCTGTGGGAGTTTACTCTTGCTGGCAACGAAGGTGCAGATATCGAAATCGGTGCTGAGCTAAGCGTTGAGCTATTCAACGAAATTAATAAAGTAGATGTTACTGGTCAATCTAAAGGTAAAGGTTATCAAGGCGCTATCAAGCGTTGGAATTTCTCTATGCAAGATGCGACTCACGGTAACTCTGTAAGCCATCGTGCTCCAGGTTCAATTGGCCAATGTCAAACTCCGGGTCGCGTATTTAAAGGCAAGAAGATGGCTGGTCACATGGGTGCTGAGCGTGTTACGACTCAAAACCTTGAAGTTGTTCGCGTAGACATTGAACGCAATTTACTGCTCGTTAAAGGTGCAGTAGCTGGTGCGAAAAATGGCGACGTAATCATTAAACCTGCTGTTAAAGCATAGCCGAGGAGTTGGTAATGGAATTGGTATTGAAAGATGCACAAAGTGCTCTTGAAGTTTCTGAAACTACCTTTGGACGTGAATTCAACGAAGCCCTAGTTCATCAGGTAGTCGTTGCATATGCAGCTGGTGCTCGTCAAGGTACTCGTGCACAGAAAACCCGTAGTGATGTTCGTGGTGGTGGTAAAAAACCATGGCGTCAAAAGGGTACTGGTCGCGCTCGTTCAGGTACAATCCGCAGCCCAATCTGGGTTGGTGGTGGTGTTACATTTGCTGCACGTCCTCAGGACCACAGTCAAAAAGTAAACAAAAAGATGTACCGTGGCGCAGTGAAAAGCATTCTGTCTGAATTAGTTCGTCAGGATCGTCTAATCGTTGTCGAAAACTTCAGCGTAGAAGCTCCTAAAACACAAGAGCTGAAAGCGAAGTTAAAAGATCTGGATCTGAAAGATGTTCTAATCATTACTGAAGAATTAGATGAGAATCTATTCTTAGCAGCACGTAACCTTTACAAAGTAGACGTTCGTGATGTGCAAGGTATTGATCCAGTGAGCCTAATCGCATTTGATAAAGTTTTAGTAACTGCTGCTGCAGTGAAAAAGATTGAGGAGAGCTTAGCATGATCAGTGAAGCACGTTTACTGCAAGTTATTCTAGCCCCGCATATCTCTGAAAAGGGAACTTTATCTGCTGAAAACCATAACACTATGGTATTCAAAGTTGCAGGTACTGCAACGAAAGCAGAAATCAAAGCGGCAGTTCAGAAACTGTTTGAAGTCGAAGTTACAGGTGTTCGCACACTAAACGTTAAGGGTAAAACCAAACGTACAGGTCAACGTATGGGTCGCCGCAGCGACTGGAAAAAAGCATACGTTAGCCTAGCTGAAGGTGCTGACATCGATTTCGCTGGCGCTGAATAGAGGAATTATAGATGGCTATTGTAAAATGTAAGCCTACCTCTCCAGGTCGTCGCCACTTAGTTAAAGTGGTAAATAACGATCTGTACAAAGGTAAGCCATTCGCACCGCTTTTAGAGTCTAAATCTAAATCTGGTGGTCGTAATAATGGTGGTCGTATTACGGTTCGTCACGTTGGTGGTGGTCACAAGCAACACTACCGTATCGTTGACTTTAAACGTAATAAAGACGGTATCCCGGCAAA
>NZ_JBFGZY010000154.1:0-9563 GCF_041586535.1 Psychromonas sp.
AATTAGATGATCTATTTAGGCGTAGGAAAAATGGATGAAAGCAAGGCATTGATTGCAGTAACTAGTTGTTCTAATTGCAAAATCAATAACAAAGACTAAAACGTAGTTTTATGTCTAGCTAGCATTCATTTTAACAAGCATGAATGAATAGATAATTATCGGATTTGGTATTAATACCTATCTCGCCACTGAGCATTTAATTAAGCAGAGCCTGAATTTTATCTAACATATTGATTCGTTAGCTGTCCAGCGTGTTATTAAGACAATTATGGATTTTGCGCTTTCTTCACATTGTTTGATGGAATAATATGCTATTATCTGCTACTGAAAAAACGATATAACGTTATCCTGTGAAACAGTCACGCTTGACCAACAGATTTATCAAGGAAGATTATTATGGCTGCAAAAAATAAAAAGCAAAGTAAGGCACCAGTCATTCATACTTTTAAATGGAAAGGTATCAACCGCAAGGGCGGGAAAGTTTCCGGAGAGCTGCAGGCGCTGAGTGTTGCGGAGGTGCGTTTGGAGCTGCGCAAGCAGGGCGTTAATGTCAGCAAAGTACAGAAAAAAGCCAAACCGCTTTTCTCTTTCGGAGACAAAGTGACGCCCATGGATATTGCGGTTATTTCCCGCCAGATAGCCACTATGTTAGGGGCGGGTGTTCCCCTGGTGCAGGGGCTGCAGCTCATCGCTCAGAGTAGTCAAAAACCATCAGCGCGAAAACTGATGAGCACCATCAGTCAGGAGGTCGCAACGGGTACGCCGCTGTCACAAACCCTACGCGGTTATCCGCGTTATTTTGATGAGTTATATTGTGATTTGGTTGATGCCGGCGAGCAGTCCGGTGCTTTGGAGACGATTTACGACAGGATCTCCATCTATAAGGAAAAGTCTGAAGCGTTAAAGTCAAAAATTAAAAAAGCGATGTTTTATCCCGCGGCGGTGTTAGCCGTTGCCGGTGTGGTGACCATGCTGTTATTATTGTTTGTTATTCCGCAGTTTAAAGATATTTTTGAAGGTTTTGGGGCACAGTTACCTGCCTTTACCCTGTTTGTATTAGGTATTTCCGATCTGGTTCAGAATTACTGGTATGTTGTGGCGGGCGCGGTGATAGCCTTTATCTTCCTGTTTAAAAGGGCGCACCGCAGTTCGCAGAAAGTGCGCGATAATACCGATAAATTTGTGCTTAAAATTCCGGTGATCAGTACCATTTTAGATAAAGCCGCAGTGGCGCGTTTTGCGCGAACCCTGTCCACTACTTTTGCGGCGGGTATCCCACTGGTAGATGCGCTGGTTTCTGCCGCCGGCGCTTCCGGTAATTATGTTTACCGCAGTGCCATTCAAAATGTACGTACCGAGGTGATGGCGGGTATGCAGATGAATGTCGCCATGAAAACCACCAATGTGTTTCCCGATATGGTCACCCAGATGGTGATGATCGGTGAAGAGTCTGGTGATTTAGACGGTATGCTAAGTAAAGTAGCAGATATCTATGAACAGCAGGTCGATGATGCCGTGGATGCCCTAACCAGTCTGTTGGAGCCGATGATCATGGTGGTGTTGGGTGTTGTGGTGGGCGGTTTGATCGTTGCTATGTATCTGCCTATCTTCCAGTTGGGTAGTGTTATTGGTTAGGTTTCGGCGGTTAGGTTTCGGCGGTTAGCTGTCAGCTGTTAGCCGCCAGCCGATATAGTTTTATAAACCCCATTAACCACTGTGCCCAACACCTGGTAGTGCTGATTGAAAACGGTCAGATTGGCTATTTTACCTGCCGTTATGCTGCCGAGTTTATTGTCCACTGAGATCGCCTTTGCCGGGTATAGAGTTGCCATGCGGATCGCTTCATCCAGCGCTATCCCGACAAAATTAACGCTGTTTTCAATCGCCTGGATCATAGTCAGCGCGGAGCCACCCAGTGTCCCGTCAGCAGCCACGCATTTGCCATCCTGGTAATAAACCTCTGTGCCGACAAAATCAAACTGCTTGATATCCGCGCCGGCAGGTGCCGTTGCATCGCTGACTAAGATCAGCTTGTCGGCGAGAATTTTTTTGGAGATACGCACATTTTCATAGGCGATATGAAAGCCGTCAACAATGATTCCGGCGTAAATATTATTATCATATACTGCGCCGACCACACCCGGCTCCCGTCCGGTCATCGGGGTCATGGCATTAAACAGGTGGGTTGCGCAGCTAGCGCCGTTATCAATGGCAAGTTTAGCCTGCGCACAGCTGGCGTTGCTGTGCCCGATCGACACCACAATACCGGCCTCTGTCAGCTGTTTAATAACAGCAACCGGGATATTTTCCGGGGCAAGGGTTACCTTGCTGATGATATCGGCGCTCTCACAAATTAGATTTACCATCTCGACGGCAGGTTTACGGATAAACTCTGCGGGGTGGATCCCTTTTTTTTCCAGGCTTAAATAGGGGCCTTCAAGGTGTAAGCCTAGCACCTGATTTTTATTGTTATCCATAAAATCGCGGGTAACGCTTAATGCTGTTTTGATATCTGCATCGGAGGAGGTGATCAGGGTCGGCAGGTAGCTGGTGCAGCCGGATTTAAGATTGGTCGCCTGCATTATCTGCAGTGTTTCTACGCTTATCTGATCGTTAAACATCACACCACCGCAACCGTTAAGCTGCAGATCGATAAACCCCGGGCAAAGATTTGCGCCATTGAGGTTAACGGTTTTAATCTGTTTATCCACTGCAGAGAGCGGCTGAATGCTGTGAATAATATCATTTTCTATTAACACTGCATGAGCAGTAAGAATTGCCTGTGTGGTGTAGATGGTGCAGTTTCTTAGTGCATACATAACAGCTCTCTCTATGGGGAGATGGCTGCTTTCCTGCTTATTGAAGCATTGGCCATCTGTGGTTTAAGGCGAATGCGCAGTGTAAATTATGTTTCCGGATTGTGCTATATCGGTCATTAAAGAGGTTATTAAAATAATGGCTAAGTGGCCAATGAAAAATTATCCGGTATTTTCAGCCGTCAGCCGGAAGCTAGCCACAGCGCTACTGTCTCCGATAATCACCAGTTTGTGGGATTTAGGGGGCTTCCCGCAAGGCATTTTTTTGCTTTATTTTTATTGTGACGCTTTTACAGCTTATTTCCCTTGAGGTTAGCCCCGGAATATACGATGATTGCTTCTTATTTTTCGATTTATATTTATTTTGAGGTAAGCAATGACTCAGGTTGAGACCACGCCAAGCAATTTTATTCGTAACATTATCGATTCGGATCTAAAAAGTGGTAAACACCAGACGATACACACGCGTTTTCCGCCTGAACCGAACGGTTATTTACATATAGGTCATGCTAAATCTATCTGTTTAAATTTCGGACTGGCACAGGACTACCCTAACGCGCAGTGCAACCTGCGTTTTGATGATACTAACCCGGTAAAAGAAGATGCGGACTATGTTGCCGCTATTGAACAGGATGTGCGCTGGTTAGGCTTTAAATGGGCGGGTGATATCCATTATTCATCGGACTATTTTGAGCAGTTATATGATTTTGCCGTTGAGTTGATTAAAAACGATAAAGCTTATGTTTGTGCGCTGAATGCCGAGCAGACACGCGAGTATCGTGGCACATTAACCACACCGGGTAAAGACAGCCCGTTTCGTAATCGTCCTGTTACAGAAAGTCTGGACCTTTTTGAACGGATGCGTGCCGGTGAGTTCGCCGAAGGGGCAATGATGCTGCGCGCTAAAATTGACATGGCTTCACCGAACATGAAAATGCGCGATCCGGTTATCTACCGCATTCGTTATGCGCATCATCACCAGACCGGGGATAAGTGGTGTATCTATCCGATGTATGATTTTACTCATTGTATTTCCGATGCGCTGGAAGGTATCACTCACAGTCTGTGTACCCTTGAATTTGAAGATCACCGTCCGTTGTATGACTGGGTTCTGGCTAATATCAGCATTGCCTGCAAACCGCGTCAAATTGAGTTCTCACGTCTTAATTTACAATATACCTTAACTTCAAAACGTAAGTTAAATGCGTTAATTGCAGAAAATATTGTCACCGCTTGGGACGATCCGCGTATGCCGACGATTTCCGGTATGCGTCGCCGAGGTTACCCGGCAGCAGCTATACGTGAATTCTGTAAACGTGTTGGTGTTACCAAGCAGGAAAATACCGTTGAACTTGCCTCCCTGGAAGCCTGTGTGCGTGAAAATCTTGAAGCCAATGCACCACGCGCCATGGCGGTGATTGATCCGCTTAAAATGATTATCACTAATTATGATGAAGATAAGGCTGAACAGTTAACTGCGCCTGCGCATCCTAAAGATGAAAGCATGGGCTCAAGAACTTTGCCTTTCTCGCGCGAACTGTTTATTGACCGAGCTGACTTCAGGGAAGAAGCCAATAAAAAATACAAACGCCTGGTATTAGGTAAAGAGGTGCGTTTACGTAATGCTTATGTGATTAAAGCCGACCAGGTTATTAAAGATGAAGCGGGTAATATCAGCGAAATTCACTGCTCTTACGATCCGGAAACCTTGGGTAAAAATCCAAGTGACGGGCGTAAAGTAAAAGGGGTGATTCATTGGGTTGATGCACGTAATAATAAGGCTGCGGAATTTAGAATTTATGACCGTCTATTCTTAGCTGAAAACCCGGCTGCTGCTGAAGATGTTCACGATGTGTTAAATCCTGATTCACTGCAGGTAAAACAGGGCTTTGTGGAAGCCGGCCTTGCTGATGCCGTCGCAGAAAAAGCCTATCAGTTTGAACGAGAAGGTTATTTTTGTGCGGACAGTAAAGATTCAAGCGCGTCGCATTTAGTGTTTAACCGCACCGTTGCCCTGCGGGACTCCTGGGCGGATTAAAATCCGGCTTTTTCTTGTGAATTAATAAAAGTGGTCGACTGACCACTTTTTTTTTCCTGTAACACGCTGTTTAACACACTTTTGAAGTTGTTAAACAGCACGGCTTCTTTATAATTTAATTTTTTATCGGCGACAAATAATGTTTAATTCAGGAGTAATATATGGAATTTGAAGAGATGCTCAATATCTTATCGAGCAAGGATGGATCCGATCTTTATTTGTCTACCGGGGCCCCCCCTTCAGCTAAATTTCAAGGTCAGTTAAAGGCCCTTACAGACAGACCTTTCAAACCCGGAGAGTTAGCCGTTATTGCTGACTCGATGATGGACAGTGAGCAAAAAATTGCCTTTGATCAGGATTTAGAAATGAACCTTGCCATTTCTATTTCAAATGTTGGCCGCTTCCGGGTTAATATTTTTAAACAGCGTAATGAAGTCTCCATTGTTGCACGTAATATCAAAGTTGATATTCCTAAATTTGAGGATTTAAGGCTGCCTGAGATACTCAAAGAAGTCATTATGACTAAGCGTGGTCTGGTTTTATTTATTGGTGCTACAGGCTCAGGAAAATCGACCTCACTGGCGGCATTAATTGATCACCGCAACACTAATACATCCGGGCATATTATTACCATTGAAGATCCGGTTGAATTTGTCCATCGACATAAGAAAAGTATTGTTAACCAGCGTGAAGTCGGCGTTGATACACGCAGTTTTCAGGCTGCCCTGAAAAATACTTTACGTCAGGCGCCTGATGTTATTCTGATCGGTGAAATCCGTGACAGAGAAACCATGGAGCATGCCCTGGCGTTTGCAGAAACCGGGCACCTGGCTATTTCAACCCTGCATGCCAATAATGCCAACCAGGCATTGGATCGTATTATTAACTTCTTTCCGGAAGAGCGCCGTCCTCAGTTGTTAAGTGATTTGGGCAATAACTTGCGTTCATTTATCTCCCAGCGTTTAGTTCCCACCGTTGATGGCAAGCGCTGTGCGGCGATTGAAGTGATGATGGGCACACTGACCATACGCGATATGATTAAGCGTGGTGATTTTGGCCTGTTAAAAGCGGTAATGGAGAAGTCTAAAGAGTTAGGTATGCAGACTTTTGACGGAGCGTTATTTGATCTTGTGGTTGAAGGGCGGATATCAAAAGAGGATGCGATTAAAAACTCCGATTCACCAACTAATTTAGCCCTTAAACTTAAACTGCATCATGGCGACAGTGCCGAAAAAGAAGAAGAGAAAGCAAAGAAAGGCAATAGCTTGAGCTTGGAGCCCATGAATCCTATCACGCCTGAAGACTTAACTTTTTCTTAAGTGGGTTAAGTTTTTCAGCCGCTAACGCCCATTACCGGCTGATTCAGCTTTCCGGGAGACGGGTGTTAGCCCGTATTACTTGTGTGGACTAAAGTCCACGCCCCAAGTCATAGCAACCTGCTTTAGTATGTAAACTCATCTGTAGGGGGCAGTTCGTGCACCGTAAGCAACTATAAAATTAGGAAAATACTGATTACAAATGGTGCGCGGAACAAACCCTGCGTTGATGGTAGATGCATTTTACCTAATCAATGGCATTATGCGGTGCGAAATGGATTCTGCTATTGCTCTTTTAATTATGCGGATTGGTATTAGCCAGCTTAACTGCCGCTTGGTGAAAATCTTTTATTTGAATACATTAGAAAAAGTATCGATATGAATATTTATCAACTGATTTAATTAAAAAATATCATATTGAAAATTATAGGAATTTATACGAATGCGCATAATCAACTGGTCTAATTGATTTTATTTTTTGAGCTTATTTAATTATTAGAAAAATAATTTTAAATTTTATGGTGAGGATTATTTTAGGAAGACACAAAGAATTTATTACTAGATGGCAATAAAAGGAAATTGGCGGAGTGGACGGGACTCGAACCCGCGACCCCCGGCGTGACAGGCCGGTATTCTAACCAACTGAACTACCACTCCGCGAAAATCTTTTATTTTTCTATAACTCGCATTATAGACAAACTGTTGTACACATCGTTCATTACATACCTGAGTATGAAGTTGGCGGAGTGGACGGGACTCGAACCCGCGACCCCCGTCGTGACAGGCCGGTATTCTAACCAACTGAACTACCACTCCACGAGTGTGTTACAGCTTTACTTCATTCCATGTGTTGGTTACACATAAAATATCACTGTTTTAAAAAACTTTATTCGAAGTAAAATCCGAATTTCGGTGTGACAGACCGAACTTAACTATCTTGTAATACTGTTGGCGGAGTGGACGGGACTCGAACCCGCGACCCCCGGCGTGACAGGCCGGTATTCTAACCAACTGAACTACCACTCCACGAGTGTATTACAGTATCAAGCATCACTGTTTTAATAAAACTTTATTCGAATTAAAAATTCAAATCCCGGCGTGACAGGCCGACTATCTTAAACAAGAAGCCTAAGCAACTGAACTACCACTTCACGTGAGTATTACAGTTTAAGCTTTGACAATTATCGGCATTTTTTGCATTGCAAAAAACGAGTTGGCGGAGTGGACGGGACTCGAACCCGCGACCCCCGGCGTGACAGGCCGGTATTCTAACCAACTGAACTACCACTCCACGTGATAATTATCAGTTATTACTTTTTATAAACATAAAATCCGGTTGAGTTGTTAACTTCAACAATCGATGTAATAAACCGATTTACAACGTTTGGATTTGCCAGAATCTAGTCACCAACAAGGCTTGAAAGCAGTATTGGCGGAGTGGACGGGACTCGAACCCGCGACCCCCGGCGTGACAGGCCGGTATTCTAACCAACTGAACTACCACTCCAGCAAACTTCAACAGTGCATTATATGTGCGCTTCGTTGAGGCGCAGATAATACGTAGTTGCTTTTCCCGAGTCAATAAAGAAAAACAAAAAAATGGCAATATTTTAAGTTAAACTTCTTAACTGCTGTTTTTATCATCATAGTGCTGCTTTTTTAGCTGCTTTTATTCCCATGAGACTTCAAGATGCAAAGTCAGCAAGGCAAAGAGTGCCGAGATGCCAGGCATAAAACTCAAGCCTAGTTATTCTATAGAGAGATTTTATAACAAAGCAGATTGGTGCAATTTACTTTGCCCTACGGGCGTTAGCTCGAAAACCAGTTCTGCGTTGCGCCAATCGAAAAGGGAATGGCTAGTACCTCATGTTGTGCAGAGGGCTTGGGTTATTGCTTATTAGCAAATTATTAACTGAAAGTTGTTAGGTATTTACTCGCGCCACAGGCAAGCGCCAGATTTTTCAATAAGATCCAAACGTTTTTCATGTGCCTGCTGTTCATCTTCGCTGGCTCTGATAATAGTTAGCGGCGATTGTATTTTTCGTTCACGTCTGCCGGTATTAGTTTCACTTTGTCCGGAACTGGAAAGATTCAGTTTTGCCTGTCCTCCTGTCATTAACAGATAAACGTCAGCCAGAATTTCCGCATCCAATAAAGCGCCATGCAGAACACGATGTTTATTGTCAATCCCGAGCTCTCGGCATAAAGCATCCAGGCTGGCGCGTTTGCCCGGGTATAATTTTCTTGCCATCACCAGGGTATCGGTAATGGTGGCAATTTCAGCAGTGGGTTGCGTCTTTTTATTTAAAAAACGAAACTCCTGATCCATAAATCCTACATCGAAGGGGGCATTATGGATAACTAATTCAGCGCCTGTTATAAACTCGATAAACTCATCGGCAATTTCACTAAACACAGGTTTATCCTGCAAAAACTCGTCAGTAATACCATGAACAGTGATCGCTTCAGGATCGACTTCACGGTCCGGTTTAATATAAACATGAAAATGGCGGCCGGTTAAGCGGCGGTTAATCACTTCAACACAACCAATTTCAATGATCCGGTGCCCGATATAAACGGTGCCGTCTTTATTCATACCGGTGGTTTCTGTATCTAAAACCACTTGTCGTATCATTTTCTTTTCGGTCATATGGATCTCAATTAATAGTTTCAATAATGCGGATATTGTCCGTATAGTTTAGCATCCATATACAAGCTGTCTCAATCTGCATCTTCAGGTAGGATGGGTATAATAGCTGACTTAATTAATCAATTTGGTATATCAATGAAAAAAATCCAACTTTACACAGATGGCTCATGTTTAGGTAATCCGGGACCCGGCGGTTACGGTGCTGTGATGATCTATAATAAACACCGTAAAGAATTATCTGAAGGTTTTGCCCTTACCACCAACAATCGTATGGAAATGTTAGCCTGTATAAAGGGCCTGCAGACATTAACAGAACCTTGTGAAGTTGAGCTGACAACAGATAGTCAGTATGTGCGTCAGGGCATAACACAATGGATTCATAATTGGAAAAAACGCGGCTGGAAAACGGCGGCCAAAGCACCGGTAAAAAATGTTGATTTGTGGAAAGCCTTAGACGCAGCGCAGGAGAAACACAAAGTGACCTGGCATTGGGTTAAAGGCCATTCTGGTCACCCTGAAAACGAACGCTGTGATGAACTTGCACGTCTGGCCGCAGAAGCTAAACCAATCCAAAAGGATAGTGGGTACGAGGCGTAATTTATACCAATTGGATTAATTAAATGATCTGTTTAGGCGTCAGAAAAATAAATGAAAGCGAGGCATTGATTGCAGTAACTAGTTGTTCTAATTGCAAAATCAATAACGAAGCTAGCATTTATTTTAACAAGCATAAATGATCAGAT
>NZ_JBFGZY010000155.1:0-9548 GCF_041586535.1 Psychromonas sp.
ATTGGCAGATGATTTAATAGCAAATCCGATAATTATCTATTCATTTATACTTGCTAAAATGAATGCTAGCTAGACATAAAACTACGTTTTAGTCTTTGTTATTGATTTGATTCAGAACGTCCTGTTCTTCACCACTTTGTGGCCTGCTAAAGCTGTTCAAAATCGTTCCATACGATTTTGTGCAATTAGAACAACTAGTTACTGCAATCAACGCCTTGCTTTCATCCATTTTTCCTACGCCTAAATAGATCATCTAATTAACGGAATTGGTATTACTCTTTATCAAAAACCACAAAATCATGGCTTAACACTGTCAGAGAAACTTTATCTCCCACTTTGTACTGCATGCAGTTGCCGTGATTATTACTCTCTTTTACGGTGTACCTTTTATTCAGGCAGTTAACTGTAATTTGCTGATAGGCGCCTAAGAAATTGACCTGCTCGACGATTCCCTGACCGCGACTATCAATTTCAATTGCTAATTGTTCCGGTCTTAATAGCAGGGTTAGTTGTGTATTAATTGCCCTTTCAATGATCGCATTGCAGGTTAATACCCCGAGATCCGATTGATAAGAATACTTATCCCTTACTAACACATCAAGATAATTACTCAGCCCCATAAAATCAGCTACATATCGTGAGTCAGGATGACTATAGAGTGCTTGTGCTGTATCTATTTGTACTATTCTGCCGGATTGCATCAGGGCAATTCTATCGGCAAATGCAAAGCCCTCTTCTTTTGAATGGGTAACAAATAACGCACTCATGGAATGGCTTTTAAGCAGCTCCCGAAGCTCATCAATTATCTGAAAACGGACGTGGTGATCCAGGTTCGAAAAAGGTTCGTCCAATAACATTAAATCCGGTTGGTAAGCCAACGCCCGGGCAATGGCAACCCGCTGTTGCTGACCTCCAGAAAGCTGATGTGGAAAACGATCTGCGTAATCTGTTAGCCGTACCAGTGCCAATACATCAGATACCCGCTGGCGCTGCACTTTAGCGGGCAGTTTATGCAGTGAAAAAGCGACATTGTCAAACACACTAAGGTGTGGAAACAAAGCATAATCCTGAAATATCAGGCCAACTTTGCGCTCTTCTGGTGGAATATTAATGTCATTGTGGTTAACGGTTTTATCTTTGATTTGGATCCGCCCGGAAAGCTCTGTCTGCAGCCCGGCAACTGCTCTTAGAAGAGTTGTTTTACCGCAGCCGCTCTCCCCTAATAAACACACTATTTCATTGTTATCGAGCGCTAAATCAAGTGATTTAAGGACCTGGTTGCGTTGATAAAAACAGTCTAAATCATTAACTATAAGGGCGGACATTAAGTGGCTTTCTCCAATAAACGGTTAACAACAATAAAAGGAACCAGACCCATCAACACAATTAATAAAGCCGGTAATGCGGCATACTCGATCATCTCATCGGAGACAAACTGATAAACATAAGTGGCCAGTGTTTCAAAATTAAATGGACGTAATAGTAAGGCGGTAGGCAGCTCTTTCATTGCTTCAATAAAAACTAAAATAAAGGCAGTTAGCATCCCTCTGTGGATCAGCGGCAAATTAACCCGGCGAATGGTCTGCACGGCACTTTGCCCTAATGTTCGCGAGGCAGAGTCCAGTGAAGGGGAAATCTGCGACAGGCTGCTGTCAATACTGCCTACCGCTATCGCACTGAAGCGCATCAGGTAACCGGCCACTAAAATGCATAAGGTACCGGAAAATAATAATCCGACACTGGCATAACCGTTAGCAATGAGCAGCCTGTTAAGCCCTAAATCCAAACTGGTAAAAGGGATCAGGACGGCAATCGCCACAACCGTTCCGGGCAGCGCATAGCCTAAAGAGGATAAGCGTATGCTGGCGCTCGCAAAAACGCCCGGCGATAAGCGCTTATAAAAATTAACAATCAGCGCAATCAACAGGGCCAAAAAGGCCACAATCGTTGCCAGCCAAACACTGTTCAGGGTATATTTCCCTAACGCACTGTTCAGAGATGCGCCAAAATAATTAACTGCATAATAGCCAAGCGCGCTTAGCGGCAGGATAAAAGCAAAAAACAATAGCCCCCAGGAAAACAGCAGAGCTCCCCACTTTTGCCAGCCCCGTAAAACAAAACGCAGCTCGGTATGGGTTGCGCCACTACGCTGATATAATTTTTGTCTGCGGCGACTGTAATTTTCCAGACTGATTAACACCACCAGCCCCAATAACATTAATGATGAAATTTTAGCCGCAGTACTTAAACTGCCTAACTCCAGCCAGGTATTATAAACGGCCGTGGTTAAGGTGCTCACGGCAAAATAATGCACCGTTGCAAAATCACCTAATGTTTCCATCGCAATTAATGATAACCCGACAGCAATTGCAGATCGGGAAAGCGGCAGGGAAACGCGAAAAAATGCACTTAACGGTGATAAACCTAAGGTTCGGGCCGCTTGAAATAAACCGCCGGACTGGCCTAAAAACGCACCGCGTAACAGCAGATATAAATAGGGGTAGAGAGTTAAACTTAATATGATCACTGCACCGGAAATGGTGCGGATATCGGGAAAATAATAATCCGAACTGTAGCGCCAGCCCATAACAATACGCAAAAACTGTTGAACCGGACCGGAAAAGTCAAGCAGATCGGTGTAGACAATAGCAACGATATAGGGAGGCAGAGCCAGAGGTAACATTAATGCCCATTGCAACAGGGTACGACCGGGAAACTCACAACATGCAACAAACCATGCTACCGGCAATGCAAAAATAAAACTTAAGCTGATCACCCCTAAAATCATCAATAAGGTATTCAAGGTGTAATCCAGCAATACCGTATCAATCAGATGCTGAAAACTGCCGCTATTATCAATGCGAAAAGCACTCAAAAGAAGTGCTAAGATCGGTGTAATTAAAAGACAAGTTACCACCCAGGGCAGTAACTTGTAGAGGTTGATTCTAGAGATCAAACTTCACTTCATCCAGTAATTTAATTGCGGCTTTATGGTTTTTCGCCACCTCAGCAAGCGGCAAAGTGTCTGCATTGAACTCGCCCCATGAAGCAACCAATTCAGAAGGTTTTACCTTGGCATTAACCGGGTATTCATAATTCACTTCTGCGTACATCTGCTGTGCAACATCAGCGGATAAAAACTCCATCAGCTTAACGGCGTTTGCTTTGTTCGGCGCGTATTTGGTTAATACCACCCCGCTTACGTTAACATGTGATCCGGTTGTCTGTTGATTCGGGAAGTTAATATTAACCGCTTCCGCCCAGCTCACTTGTGCAGGATCGGCAAGCATTTTACCCAGGTAGTAATTGTTGCCTAATGCGTAATCACACAGACCATCTTTAACCGCCTTCACCTGAGCACGATCGTTACCCTGTGGTTTACGCGCAAGATTCGCTTTAACGCCCTCTAACCAGGTTTTTGCATTCGCTTCACCTTCATGGGCAATCACAGAAGCAACCAGTGAGATATTATAAGGGTGTTTACCGGAGCGGGTGCAGACCTTACCCTTAAACTCCGGGCTGGCTAAGTCCTGGTAGGTGATGTTTGCTGCTGCTCCAACCCGCTCTTTTGAAGAGTAAATATTACGTACCCGAGTTGTCAGTGCAAACCACTGCTGCTGAGGATCTCTATATTGGCTGGGAATGTTTTCATTTAATACTTTACTGTCAACCGCTTGAGTTAATTGATCATCAGTTAGCAGCATTAGACTGCTAATATCCGTGGTTAACACTAAATCCGCCGGAGAAAGCTGACCTTCACGCTTCACTCTCTCGATAAGACCATCTTTAGCAAATAAGATATTAACTTCAATACCTGTTTCCGCTGTAAATTTATCCATTATCGGTTCAATAAGAAACGGCTGGCGGTACGAGTAAACATTCACCTCATCAGCAAAAGAAGCAACACTGCTAAGAGTTAAGGTTGAAAAAATCGCGGCAGAGGTAATGACTTTCTTTAAAAACATTTTATTCTCCCAAATAGGAATAGTTATCAGTTGCGACCGATATTAATGATAATAATTCCTATTTGCAATATATTTTTCTATTTAATCAGTAGATTATTGATTTAAAGCAAAGTTAAACCATATTAGAGGTTAGGTATCAAAAATAAACACGCACCACTGAGACAGCGACACAGCCCGGTCGGCGGGTTCCCTTTATTTCCACTGAAATCTCTTTTTCAATTTCCAGTCCATTCTTGATAGGTGTGACTTTAATTAAACGGCTATGGGCACGAACAACACTGCCGGTTTTCACCGGGTAGGGAAAGCGCACCTGATTAAGACCATAATTAACCGTCATCTTTACATTTGGATAGAGTGGTTTTTCAGGATTCACGCTATCTGTTAAACGCGGTAATAAAGACAGGGTTAAAAAACCGTGCGCAATCGTGGTCTTAAAGGGAGAATCTGTTTTCGCTTTTTCAAGATCGTTATGCAGCCATTGATGATCCTCTGTTACTTCGGAAAACAGGTCGATTCTTTCCTGCGAAACAGTTAACCACTCACCGACATGCACTTCTTCACCAATTTTACTGCTCAAGTTTAAAAACAGCTCCCTTGCTTCAGGCAGCAATTGGACGGGCTTTTGTTCCACATTGAGCGTTTTACCATTTTCCAGGATCACATACTCTTTTACCCAGGATAAAAGCTGCCTTCTGTTTTTATCGGAATTCTTGATGAATAACGAATAATAATCTCGAATTGAGGGAGACATCCATTGCTTAAAATCAATGGCAAATTTCTCCATAAATTCAATCTTATATTTATTAATATCAAAGCGTTTCATTAAAAAATTCCAAATCAGTAATAACAGGTAGCAGTGTGGTCAAAAGATCAAAAAAGTTAAATCAGACTGCTATTAATGGCTTTTAATACCGCCGCAGGGTTTGCGGCCTGCGTGATTGGACGGCCAATCACCAGGTAATCAGAGCCTGCATCAACAGCTTGTTTTGGTGTCATAATCCGGCGTTGATCACCGGCATCGGAGCCTTCAGGACGGATACCCGGGGTGATTAATTTAAACTCACCGCCTAACAGAGCTTTTAATTCCCGCGCTTCATGGGCTGAGCACACCACCCCGTCAAGACCACTTGATTGAGTCAGTTTGGCAAGACGCTTGACCTGCTCGGCCGGGGAGAGTTCAATGCCCAACTCTTTTAAATCGGCCTCGTCCATACTGGTTAATACCGTAACAGCAATCAATAAAGGCGCTTTCTCACCGTATGGCTGCAAAGCTGCTTTTGCCGCCTCCATCATACGGCGACCACCACTGGCATGAACGTTGACCATCCATACACCTAACTCTGCAGCGGCTTTAACGGCTTTAGCCACCGTATTGGGAATATCATGAAACTTAAGATCCAGAAAAACATCAAAATCCATATTAACCAGCTGCTTGACAAATTCCGGGCCAAAGTGGGTAAACATCTCTTTGCCGATTTTCAAACGGCAACTACCAGGATCCAGCTGGCTGATAAAATCCAAAGCCTGCTGTTTATCTTGATAATCCAATGCGATAACTACTTTGGGATCTACTGATTGTGTCATTCTTTTTCCTATCTTATTATTTCTGTTATTGGTTATCTGTTGACTGTATCGGCTGGCATCTGCTTTTATTCACCATCCAACCCGCGAATCGGTTTAACTCTGCCCCAACTTTTACAGGAAGGACATTGCCAATATAATTTGTTACTCGAGTAGCCGCACTTCTGGCAGCGATACTTAGGGCGCAACTTAATTTGCTCTGCAACCAGCTTATGCAGGAAGGCTAAACTCTCTTTCTCACTGGCGGACTCGGCTGACTGCAGATGATAAGTTATTAAATGATTAAACCCTTTCATAGTCGGGTTACGGCGCAACTCCTGAAGCATGAATGCTTTGGCTTTTTCAACACTACGATAGCGGGCAATCAGTTTTGCCAGCAGGATAACGGCGCTGGCCCCCCCCCCTAAACTAACGATGCGATACAAATAGGCAATCAGTTCCTGTTCACTGCCCTGCTGCTGATGCAGACGTAATAACTTATCTAGTATTACTTCAGTAAAGTCGATATCCAGTTCCGGAATCGATTGTAAAATTTGTAATGCCTTTTGCGGGTTACCCTGCTCGATATAATAATCACAGAGGGCAATATTCGCACGAATACAATTTGGGAAAACAGTTAACGCTTTTTGATAAAGTTTAATTTTTTGTTTCTCTTCCTCGGCTTTTTTTAACTGGTCTGCCAAACTGCAGTAAAGATACGCCAGGGTTCTACGCTTTTTTGTACCTTTTGATAATTTATGCAGAGACTCTGTTACCTTTACCGCCTCCTGCCACTCTTTCAGTTGTTGATATATTAATAGCAGGTTTTCCAGTGCGACTTCCTGATATTCAGGAGATTCTTTTAATTGTTTAAATATCTCTTCACTGCGATCAAATAACCCTGCCTGATAAAAGTCTTTGCCTAATTGTACCGATGCTAAATCTCTTTGCTCAAGGGTCAGTGAGGGACGGGCGATTAAATTCTGATGGATACGAATGGCGCGGTCTACTTCACCACGCTGGCGGAACAAGTTGCCTAATGCAAGGTGAGTTTCAATAGTTTCATTATCAACCTCCAGTAGCGCGATAAAGTGATCTACCGCTTTATCAGGTTGATCGCTTAATAAAAAATTAAGGCCCTGAACGTAATCTCTACTGAGTTTATTACCTTTTTTCTGTTTTTTCTGGTGCACACTGCGTACGCCCATATACCAACCGTATAAAGCTGCTACAGGGAGTAAAAGAAAAAATATTTCCTGCACTAAAAATTAATCTTTGGCCGGTAAAGAACGTAACTCGTCAAGCTCTTTTCCCTGACGTTTGGTCATTTTAAGTAATTGCCTGTTTTTTATTTTTAATTGCAGATAAAACATCATGGTAATAATACCGGATGCAACAAAACCAATCACGAATATAATCGCTAATAATGTGGCAAGGCGTATTTCGCTTTGCGCGACGATATAGTTAAGATTTACAACCTGCTGATTTTTCAAACCGACTACAATCGCCACCAGAAATAGCACAATTGTAATAATTAACGTAATAATACTTTTCATAGCGGTACCTTAGCAAAGAAAATAAGTTCTCAGTTTATTATATATTAAACGGGGAATAAATCATTGATATAGGGAGATTTAAGATTTTATTCGCGCGGAACAAGCAAAATGATTAAAAAACATTGCAGAATGTTTTTCAGATAAATTCGGGGTAAAAAAATGGTGCTCTAAGGCACCATTTTTCAGTTAAGCATTTGCTGCATTAACCCGCTCTCTCAATGCTTTGCCGGGTTTAAAATGAGGTACATATTTGCCATTAAGTTCAACTCTATCCCCGGTTTTAGGGTTTCGTCCAACTCTTGGGGCACGATAATGCAAAGAGAAACTGCCAAACCCCCGGACTTCAATTCTTTCGCCTTGAGCAAGTGAATTGGCCATTAAGTTGAGTGTTTCTTTTACGCTATCTTCAACCTCTTTTACCGACAATTGAAAGTGCTTGCTGGTTAGTCTTTCAATTAAATCAGACTTAGTCATAACTTACCTCGCGTTCAAATTTGAATACAGTAAACCGACTCCAGTTAATGCTAATTATTTACCTAAGCGCGCTGGAAATTCGGAAATGCTTTTTCCAAGTTGCTTTGGCAAAAGCAGCCGTTGCCGGCCACTCTATAATTATTTGCCTTTAGCTGCGTTAAACGCGTCAAGCATTGCGTTACCCATGCTTGCTTCGTCTTGTTGTTTTAAGCTATCAATAGCTTCTTTCTCATCAGCTTCATCTTTTGCTTTGATAGAAAGGCTAATTACGCGGTTTTTACGATCAACACCAACGAATTTAGCTTCAACAGACTCACCAGCTTTAAGTACTGTAGACGCATCTTCAATACGCTCACGAGCAATATCAGCCACACGGATGTAACCTTCAACGCCGTCTGCAAGAGTAATAGTTGCACCTTTAGCATCAACTTCAGCGATAGTCCCTACAACAATAGACCCTTTCTTGTTTTCTGCTAAGTAATTATTGAACGGGTCAATAGCTATTTGCTTGATACCTAAAGAGATACGCTCACGCTCTGGGTCAACTTGAAGTACAACAGCTTCGATTTCATCGCCTTTTTTGTAATCAAGAACAGCTTTTTCACCTTCAACTTCCCAGCTGATGTCAGAAAGATGTACCAGACCGTCGATGTTGCCGTCAAGACCGATGAAGATACCGAAATCTGTGATAGATTTGATCTTACCAGAAACTTTCTGACCTTTATCGTGAGTTGCTGAGAACTCTTCCCATGGGTTAGCTTTACACTGTTTAAGGCCTAGAGAGATACGACGACGTTCTTCATCGATATCAAGAACCATAACTTCAGCCATATCACCAAGGTTAACAACTTTAGACGGGTGAATGTTTTTGTTAGTCCAATCCATTTCTGAAACGTGAACTAAACCTTCAACACCTTCTTCAATTTCAACGAAACAACCGTAATCAGTTAAGTTAGTCACTTTACCAGTCAGGCGTGTTGATTCTGGGTAACGCTTAGCGATTGCTACCCATGGATCTTCACCAAGTTGCTTAAGACCTAGAGATACACGAGTACGCTCACGATCGAATTTAAGTACTTTAACGTTGATTTCATCACCAACATTAACGATTTCGCTTGGGTGCTTAACACGTTTCCAAGCCATATCAGTAATATGTAACAGACCGTCTACACCACCCAGATCTACGAAAGCACCGTAGTCTGTAAGGTTCTTAACGATACCTTTAACTTCTTGACCTTCTTGAAGATTTTCAAGTAGCTCATCACGTTCAACACTGTTTTCAGTTTCGATAACAGCACGACGAGATACAACAACGTTATTACGTTTTTGATCAAGTTTAATCACTTTGAATTCAATATCTTTGTTTTCAAGGTGAGCAGTGTCACGTACCGGACGTACGTCAACTAATGAGCCAGGTAGGAAAGCACGGATACCGTTTAATTCAACAGTGAAACCACCTTTAACTTTACCGTTAATAACACCGATAACTGTTTCTTGGTCTTCGTACGCTTTCTCTAATTGGATCCAAGCTTCATGACGTTTAGCTTTTTCACGAGAAAGTTTAGTTTCACCGAAACCGTCTTCTACCGCGTCTAGCGCTACATCACAAACATCGCCAACTTCAACTTCAACTTCGCCAGCAGCGTTCTTGAATTCTTCAACTGGGATAGCAGCTTCAGATTTAAGGCCTGCATCAACGAATACTAAGTTGTTGCTAATACGTACGATTGTACCTTTAACAATTGTACCTGGGCGAGTTTCTACTTGTTGAAGAGATTCTTCAAATAGTTCAGCAAAAGATTCCATCATCTATTTATTCACACTTATTTTTTATACAACCACATACAATCCATTCGTACGGGAGGCAAGAAAGATTACCGCTTCATCCATAAAGCAGTTTTTAGTAAAACAGTTGAATCATTCAACTGTAATTTTTAATTTAAGTTCAACTAAAGCTAATACTTTCGATACAACTTCATCAATTGTTAATGTC
>NZ_JBFGZY010000156.1:0-9393 GCF_041586535.1 Psychromonas sp.
ATGATCTATTTAGGGGTAGGAAAAATGGATGAAAGCAAGGCATTGATTGCAGTAACTAGTTGTTCTAATTGCAAAATCAATAACGAAGCTAGCATTCATTTTAACAAGCATAAATGAATAGATAATTATCGGATTTGGTATAATATCTTTTAGGTCATGATCGGATTACAGATATGATTTGTTGTCCAAGATATGATAGCTTGCCGAATATACGAGCAAAAGGGGGAATGTTAATGAATAATCAGAGAAAAGCGTTAAGGTGTGATAATGGCTATGAGTATTTTCTGTTTCTATTATTAACGGCTTTTTCTATTTTACTCAGCAACACTCCGATGCAATTCACCCAAACAGCACACTGATCATTATAATGAAAATATTTAAAATTGTTTTTTTACTGTTATCTCTGTTTGTGCATGCGCATCTTCATGCGGCTGTTAAGTTCGATATAAATGGCGTGGATGATAGTGATGTAGAAGATAATATAGAGGTATTTCTGAACGCATTATCACAACCGAAAGATGCCAATAATCAAAGTTATTTGAAACAAGTCGGAACATCAGCCCGCCAGGCTGTTACTGCTTTAGGTTATTACCAGATGCAGTTCAAAACTGTTGTAACAGGTGAAATAGGTAAACAAACCGTTACCCTGGATGTTAATCTTGGAGAGCCTACCCGTATTACTGAATTTAATTTAAAGCTGATTGGCGAAGGCAGTAGTGATCCTGATTTCTTGAAAATAGTTAAAAATTTTCCGCTCAAAGAAAACGATATATTGAATCATGGTAAATATGAGGATGGTAAAAGCCAGTTAAAAAAACTTGCTCAGCGCAATGGTTATTTTGATTCTAAATTTGAAAAAGCCACTGTCGAAGTTCTCTCTGAAAATAATAAAGCGACTGCCAATATCTGGTTTAATACCGGTATTCGCTATCAGTTTGGTGATTTGAACATTTCACCTGAACTGCCTGCCGCGAAATTTATTTCTGCACTGCAGAAATTTAAGGCAGGCGATCCCTACGATTCACGCGTCTTAAGTAAATTTAATGCGGAAGCTAATGAGACAGGTTATTTTAAAAACATTGCTATCGTACCGGAAATGCAAAAAAAGCAGGGACGTCAGATTCCACTGCTTGTCGTTGCCAACATGCGCCCTAAAGACTCCTTCAGTGCCGGGATCGGTATTAGTACAGATGAAGGGATACGTGGAAAGTTCCGTTGGACCAGACCCTGGGTAAATCAATATGGTCATAGTCTGATCGGCAATGTTGTGGCCTCGCTACCCAAGCAGGAAGCCTCATTGACGTATAATATCCCGATTGATGAACCCCTTTATCACTACTACTCATTGCAAAGCGGTTATAAAATGGTGAACAATAATGATACCGATACAACCCAGTATTTATTCACTGTCGGTCGCCATAAACGCCTCGAAGGCGGTTGGTTACGCAATATCTTTATCAGCTATGATAAAGAATCTGGTACTCAAGGCCAGGAAGATTTTTCTTCCCAATTGATTATGCCCGGTATCAGTTTCAGCCGGAACAGGTCCCGCGGGGGAATCAATGCTACTTGGGGAGACGCTCAGCAGTTTTCATTAAAAGCTTCTCATGAAAGTTGGCTTTCCAGTTCCGATCTGCTCAAAGTTTACGGCAGATCTAAATTTTTGCGCACTTATAACGGGCATCAATTTATCAGTACGACTGAACTAGGCGCTATCTTTACCGATACTATCGATGATGTGCCATCATCAATGCGCTTTTTTTCCGGAGGGGACCAAAGTATCCGAGGTTACGGCTATGAAAGTATTGCCCCTGAGGATGAAGATGGATTTTTAATTGGCGGGAAATATCTCGCCGTGCAAAGTCTAGAATATCGTTTACCAATAACCCAGAATTGGAAACTTGCTACCTTTCTTGATGCGGGGACAGTAACCTCTGATTTTGATGAATCAATCTCTTTCGGTTCGGGTATTGGAGCAGTCTGGTCATCTCCGGTCGGGCCTGTTAGATTTTACCTGGCAGCACCAGTGAATAATTCCGATCAAACGATTGATCAATGGACGATACATTTTATGATTGGGCCTGAGTTATGAGTTTAAGGTTAAAAGCAGGTTTAATCTGCAGAAAAATTTTTTTAGCGTTGCTGTTGTTAATTATTGTGACTGTGGTTAGTGTCACGGCTATTTTATTTACCCACTCAGGTACTAATTTTGCCATAAAACTGGCAACAAAGTTTGAGCCACGCCTTGCCATTACGCTGGACTCCGGCAGTTTATTTTTAGCCCCTCATTATTCGGATATCAGTTGGGAATCTGATGCTCTTGCAATCTCTTTTTCTAAACTGGAATACGCATTTGACTGGTCATGTGCTTTCACAAAAATTTGTGTGAAAAAATTGCATGCTGATGATATGGTCATCAACCTGAATTCAGATGCCGCTACAAAGGAAGTCGCTGAAGAGGTTTCCGGAGAGCCTTTCACATCGCTGCAACTGCCGATTACTATAGATATTCAATCTGTTATTCTCAATAATAGCTCTTTTATTATGCCCGGCATCGTATCTGTTAGCAGCAAACGTTGGGAAATTCAGGCACAGGGTTTTAAAGATAATATTACTATTATCAACTCGAAAACAGATGGTTTGCTGGTGACGCTGCCAAATAGCGAAGAGCAACCAGCAGTCACTCAGGATACGACAAATTTTATTGCAGAAAACAGTTTTCCTGCATTTATTAATGAACAAAACTTATCTGCTATTTCAACATTTTTTAATCTAGATATTAAAGCCTTAGAAGTGATGGATTTTAAATTAACCCATCCGGGGCAAGCACCAATCTTCGCGTTTAATTCGGCTCAGACAAAATTAAAATTTTTCTATAATAAATTAAACATTGAACAATTGAATATAGACCTTCCGGATGCGGATCTTGCACTGATTGCCGAGGCGGATCTGTCAAAAAATTATCCGCTTAAGGCGAAATTAAGCGGAAAATTAAAAGATTCAAAGTATTTACAGCCAGCATTTTTACTGAATGGTCAAGAATTTATTTTAAAAAGCAGCGGAAACTTTTCTGATTTAAAAACAGAACTAAAGCTGAGTAATAAAATAGATGCGCAAATTAACTTAGAGGTTAATTTATTTGCAGATAATTTGCCTTACCGTTTTTCTGCTGACTGGAAAAATCTGCGCTGGCCTTTAGATGGCGATGCGAACCAGAGTTATTTTTTCCCGCAGGGGCGATTAAGCAGTAAAGGTAAACTTAACGATTATCAACTTTCGCTGCAGGGTGATTATGCAATAAGCGCGGTACCCAAGGGGAAGATAGATTTAAATGCGCAAGGCGATTTGCAAAAGTTAAGGTTAGACAAGTTAAAAGTAGATACACTCGATGGTTTCTTACAATTAACCGGGGTGTTGGACTGGAAAAATAATATTTCGTGGCAGGGTGAATTAGCCATTAATGGCATTGATCTGAAACAACTGGAAACAGAATATACAGGGCAATTTAACGGTAAATTAAAACAGCATGTAGAGATTAAATTAAATGAAAATAGCCCCTTAAACTGGCAGGTTTCTATGTCAGAAATGGCCATTGATGGCAAATTTTTAGAGCGGCCATTTGCGATCAATGGTGATATTAAAGGCAATGATAAAGACGGATTAACCTTAAATAACGTTTTTCTGCATAACGCAGATAACAAGATTAGAATTAACGGCAAACTGCAACAGCAAAATGACTTGACCCTGGATCTGGATATTAAAGATTTAAGTCATGCCGTTATAGGTGCCGCAGGTAAAATCAATGGTCAGGTAAAAGTAAAAGGGCCTATGGATGCAATTGATATTACCTCCGATTTACAGGCTGGCTCGCTTAGTTATGAGCAATCTTCGCTGAACAGCTTAAGTATTAATGGTCAGTTCCATATAGCAAAACAGCCTAAAGCAAAAGTGGTGTTACGTGCCGAAAAACTCAGCGTGGCAGATCAATTGTTCGATACTATTGATGTGAACGTAAAAAATACCGGACGAACTTCGAACGGAGAGAACCATCAAATAAATGCTAAGGTTGTCAGTGAGCTGGTTTCGGGTGATCTGGAGGTTAAATTAAAACAGGTAGGCGATAAATGGTTAACGGCTGTCAATGCCGCGGCTTTAAATCTTTATGAACAAACGTTAACACTTAATAGCCCCTTTGATATCAATATTAAAGGGGAAAATATTCAAGTTACAACACATTGCTGGACGTCTTCAAATAAGGCTATAAAAAATAGCGGCAAGTTATGCCTGCAGGAATTAAATATGGGTAATAAAAATAACCTTATATTTAATATTGACTCCTATTTACTTGCCAGTTTTGATTCTATGCTGCCCGATGATATGCGCCTCTCTGGTGCTGTTTCGGCTGATGCGAATATAAAATGGGGAGGCACAACTAAACCGGTTGCTGATATAAAAATATATTCCACAAACACAACAATAAAACTGAATCTTGCTGAAAGCGGTCAAGGAATTGTTGAGTATCCGGTTGAAAAATTTTTTATTAATCTGGCAACTAATCAGAAGGAAACCGTTTTTTCCGCAGATCTCTTTTCCAAAAATTTACTGGATGCCAAAGTGAAAGGGCAGTTAAAACCCTATCTTGAAGCGCCTGGCATACAAACAACAATAGACATTGATGCGCCTGATTTTGAAGTGTTCAATGTGCTGATACCCGAGCTGGAAAAATTCTCCGGTATGTTAACTGCGCAGATGACTATAGAGGGGGCGGTTAAAAACCCGAACGTGAATGGACAGATTACTATCACGGACGTGCAAATACGGCCGGTTGGTGCGCCAATGCAGATACACGATTTAAATACGATTGTTAAAATCAACAATAACTCTGCAACCTTAAAAGGTTATTTTGATACGGATGAATCAGCCCCTTCAGCTAAAGGAAAAGTTAAGAAAACAAATTTATTTGATAAAACACTGGGCCTGGTTGATCGCTCCGTTAAATTTGTTACATCACCTCTGCAAAAAATTAAAAAACAGGATATAGACAAAGGTAAAGCATACATTACCGGTGAGTTTGATTGGCAGAATAAGTTTAAAGGTTCAATGAATTTACAAGCAAATAAATTGGTTATAAATGACTATTCTAAACTCTATCTGCTAATAAGTCCGAATCTGGAATTAACCTTTGATGATACAGTTAGTTTAACTGGGGATGTTTATGTTGATCAGGGGAAAATTGTGGTCAAAGAATTACCTCCCGGCTCTGTCTCAACCTCGAAAGATGTAATCATTGTTGATCGGGAAGTAAAAACACAAGCAAGTGAATTGCCGATGAAAATGAGCGTAAAAGTAGACCTTGGACGAAAATTGGAAATTGAGGCGCTCGGCTTAGATACGACCATAAAAGGCAATTTATTAGTTAGAAAAAGAGTTGCTAGAGACCTGACTATACACGGTGACCTGGAGTTTGAAAATGGCAGTTATCGTGCACTGGGCCAACAATTAGTCTTACAGAATAGCCGGGTAGTTTTTCAGGGGTTGCCTGATTCACCTTATATTTCAATTGAGGCAATACGCGATCCGGATAAAATAGAAGATGATGTTACCGCTGGTGTTCGTGTGACGGGAACGCCGGATCAACTGGAATTAGTTGTCTTTTCAGATCCTAGTATGTCTCAGCAGGATGCGCTTTCCTACCTCACTCGGGGTAAATCAATTGCAAGCACTTCGACTAGTAGTCAAGAAGACAATCAGCTGGCGGGTATGTTGATTGATTTTGGTGCAGGCAGAACAGAAGGCATCATGGAAGGTATTGGTAATAAAGTCGGAATAAGTGATTTCACGCTTTCTTCAAGCGGCAGTGGTGATACGCAGGCATTGGGAGTGAGTGGCTATATTGCACCAAATTTAGAATTAAGTTATGGCGTTGGCGTTTTTGACAGCTTTACCGTCTTCGCTATTCGTTATGAACTGTTCGAAAACTTTTATATTGAAGCTTCCAATGGATTAGAGCAGGCAATTGATGCATATTATGAATGGGATAGTGAATAGTCTGGATTATTAAAGATGTACAAAATCAAATTTGATTTTTGATAGGGGGCTTAACCCAACCTTTATTTTAAATACACGCTTTACACGACTCAATCAACCGATCTTAATAACCAGTAAGGCTCATTTTTATGGGCCTTGTAAAATACTGTCTGTAAAAAATGTGTTGCTACAGTGAGTAAGTTCATCGCTTAGATGCAGAAGTGGTTAAGTAAATTTAGCCGGCATGTTTTTATGAGGTTACAGGCGGCATTAAAAAGATGATGAATAATGGAATTATGCACAAGCTAACCTGGTGTTGAATTAGATTCTCATGTGAACTGTAAAAGTAACATTTTTACCTGCATTACAAAATAACTGGTTGTATATACATAAGTATAAATACAGAAATAAAAGGGCGCTTGTTATTATTTTTTCTCTGGCACTAAAGAGTCCTCAATTTATAGATCTTGCAAATCAACGCTGTTTATACCAATACATTTGAATCTGTATTGGCTTTTAGGGGCTACGGCTTCAGCCGTACTTAATATTAATCAGATTAGCATTATATGGATCTGTTCCTGAACAATGCCGTTAGCTTTTTACCTAGCAGCTAACTCTTTGTAAATATTAATATTACAGGATTTTTTATATTTTCATAACGAATTGTCATTTAAACTTTTACAGTGGCGACAATAAGTTCTAATCGTGTGAAGGATTAACTGAAGAAGCAAATCATGTATCCGCAGTTTAATTGAAGAAGTTTTAGATGGGCTACCAGAATTATTTAATAAAAAGCCTTGGCCAAGAAATGTGCAAGGACTTCAATGCACGTTTCTGAAAAGTTACCAAGTAAGGAGCAAAGTACATATCGACACTAAAGTGTGACGCTACATGCTTAAATTTGAAAAGATGGCTGATTAAACCCAGTTTACGTAAGTACAGAACGAATTTTTACCTAAGAAAAAAACTAGAATCTAAATGCAAAAAAAAAAGTGCGTTCATACAGTAAATTTTCGGGGTGCTTACTCATCAATAAGTAATAGTGCGCATAATGTATATTATGTTAAATAAGATACATTGTATGTTTATCCAGTAATGTGTTTGTTTGTTAATGCAAATTAAGAATGAGATCCGATCTCACCTTAGCTTACATCCTATTGAACATAATCCTATTTAACATAAAATGTATAACATACTGTTATCCTAATTCATGGTTTTCACAGGTTTTATGGATAATTGCCACCAAATTTCCATTAATATAGCGATTATTCAATCTGTTAGCTTCATTCATTTCAACTTAAATCGCCTTGAAACCCTTGCTGTAATTGGTGTTTTCGATATTTTGTTTATCATTTAGGCGCTCTGTGCTGCAATCTGTAAAAAAGTTAAGGTATTTCCTCAAACCATAAAACCTACGAACGCTTGTTATTTAATAATTTTGATTCGTTAAACTACTTTTCATTCTTGCCAAATTAAATGAAATCACTTCCGTTAAATTAGTATGATTTTCAGTAGCATGGCTATTCCAATTTGTTTTATAGCTTTCTTTAAAATCATTACCTGACATGATGCCTGGGCTTGTTGAGCATCAGCCAAATGCTGTTGAAAATTTTATGCCTCTCTTACTTAGTTGTATGTTTAATAATTACGTCAACTCGACTAATCGTAATTTCTAGATTAAATTTAACGTCTTGGTATGAATGCTGGCATCATTAACTAAAAACAATTTTTCATTAGGCCTTTTTAGCATCCGTTTTGTTTTTGTAGATAACACCAAAAGAATTAAATTGATAATCAGATTCGGTGTTTTATAAAAATAAGTAACTAACTGTATTAACAAGTTAAAAAGAGAAAATAAAACAGATCACTTAATAATTTCTTTCGGTATAAATACTGTTTCGGAAAAGATAAAAACCACATAAGATTTTAAATCTGGCTTTAGTTTGTAAATTGAAATCAACATTGAATTTTTGAACGAGATAAAGTCAGAATTACTTATTGCTGAGACACTATTTCAATAACTATTTTAATCGAAAATCTTAGCAGTATTGCTCGACCAAAATAATTCATAAACACGACTTTGACTAATGCAGATGATAAAATTCTTTTAAACATACAAAACCTATTTGCGTTAACGGTGGTTCAAACCATTTTTGTAGATGTAACCAAACTGATCCAAAAACACTGGCTGGGTAAAATGCTGTAACTGCCCTATCCTTTTATATACTGTTTTTTTGTACAGTTTAATTATGAAGGCAGAGAAATGTTAAGCATTCACGACTTTCATGGCCAGATTTTACGAAACAAACACATTTTTCGGTTTCAAACCTAACCCAATCCCCAATCGCTGGCTTTCATCGACACATCTTCCTGCGTAACGACTGCATTCTTAATCTGAATTTTACTATTAAGTAGATGATGAAGGTTGATATCAAAAGAGGTTTTATCCGGGTGATGCAACACCGGCAAATATACTTTTTCTGAGCGATGCGAAATGCCGCTCCAAATGAATAATATGATCACAGTTACTCCTGCTTCAACTACAGTCCGAGACACAAAGTTTAATCCGTTCACGCTGATTCAACGCACTGATTGATATATCAAAAGCGATCAATAAACAGAGACCAGGTAAAATACAGTAACTACCTTTTTTATAAAGCAACTAAAGTTGTGACACGGTCACAGTATTAATATATAGTGTAATACAACTAAGGAGGTTATATGCCTAACTCGTTGAATACATTTAACAAATATTATGACGTTCAGGAATCATGGATTAGAAGGCAGATTGATAATCTTAAAGATGATTCATTTATTGATTTAGGTCTTGCTAAAAAAGAGATTGAGGATGCAGGGATAACAGCCTTTTCCGACTATACAGTGATTGGTAAATTTCGAGATGATCATTTATCAGCAATTGGGAAAAAAAGGTTATCCTCAACTCTACGAACTTATAAAAAACGCAAAACACATAAATTAACGACCAAAAGGTTAGATCTTGATATTTCTCTAGAATCACATATTGCGCTTCAATCACTTGTAAAAGAATCAGGGATCACTAGGATTGAAATTATTGAAAAGTTAATTTTGCAGGAAAGGGCAACTCAAATGAGAAAGTTGTGACACTGTCACGATGTTGAAAATAAATGTGGTAATAATTTAAATAAAGCAGGTAAAAGAGTTGTAACTACCCTTTCCATATCTAAACCTAACTACTGTATTTATATGGCGCTGTTCCATTTGAGTGTTGGTTTTTTAAGTCATTGCTTCATTAAGCCAATAACTATTTTCATGGGATTTTTCATTTTCCATAAAAACAAACCATGCAATATAATTATCCATATAAGCAGTCCCAACTCCAAAAAA
>NZ_JBFGZY010000157.1:0-9274 GCF_041586535.1 Psychromonas sp.
TAAAGTTTACGTGTGTACTGGTGAGAATGTAGGCTAATACACTGTTATGTTTTTATTCGGAGAATTCATGAGTACTAATAAGGCTGGTGATATAGGTGAAGAGAATGTACGTGAAGTGCTACGAGGATTAAAAGGTAATTTAATAAGTGGTTTTATTCGCTCTAATAACATTATTTATTACGGTAAAAATTTTCAATTAGATTTTTTAGCTTTTGTTCCTAAAATAGGGCTTGTAGTTATCGAAGTGAAAAATTGGAAGGGAACAGTAAAGGCAACAAGTAAAGATAAGTGGGTGCAAGAAGTTGGTCAATACCGAAATGAGTACGGCAATGCATCAAACCAAGTATTAAGAACTTCTGGTCTTCTTTTACAAATTCTTGAAAAGGCAAAGATGAACAAGTGGCCAATAAGGCCTGTAGTAGTGTTTGCCAATGACAAAGCAAAAATTCTTAAAGCGAAAGAGCCATTGGCACCACAAACAGATATTATTTTTAAATCCATGTTAGGTAAATGGATTGAAGAAAACTCTTTAGATGAGGTATTTTATAGTTTCACTGATATGGAATTTTCTTATGTAACAGAGGCAATTAAGAAATATAGCCAAGAATATTGTGACTAAACATAACTGGTAAGGATAGGTCGTGTGAGCAAAGCGAACCACGACTTAATCCTATTGTTGGACAAGCCCTCGTCGTTTACCTATGATATTTATAGTAAATATTTAAAGCGTTTTATGCCCCAAAGCAGCCTACAAAACTAACTCATAAACAGCTTTTTAAATCACTCTTTAGATTGCTTCAAAATACGTTCTTCATAATGGATCGTTAGATAAAAATTTTCATCACACTTCCTAACCCAAGTCGAATTATTAGATTTTTAGCCGTGCCCACTTATAAAAAAAACAAAGCGACTGCCCTACTTCACAACCCCCTTTAATCTTGCTAAGGGTTTCATCTCTTCACTGGCAAAAATTGGTTCGTAATCGCTGTTTTTGGCGAGTAACTGATAACGACCATCTGCAAGTTTTTTTACATCACGCAGTAAATATTGCGTATCACCACTGTCATCACGGTTTTCAATAACAACGGTTTGTCCCTGCAATGATCCCGCGTTTTCCGGAGTGATTAATTCAAGCAATAACAAATCGCCATCCACGATAGGATTTTTACCCCCGTTCATCGAGTTGCCCGTTGCTTTTGCTAAAAAGTGTTTTTCCGCAAGCAGATGTCCGTTCCCTTCGGGGGCATCCAAATAAGAAACTTGTGAATCATCGCCTGTTTTAAAGTGTCCGCAGGCGATTTTCAGGTTGGGGTAAAAAGCAAGTTGAGTAACTTGATCTGTCTCTTTTTGACTCTCCCCCTCTGTAACGGCTTTCTTATTATTAACAGTGTCGGGGCGTTGTGAATATTGCAGCAGGCGCAGCGCTAACAGCTCCTGCACGGCATCATGCAATGCTGGTTTGTCCTGCTCTTTAACATCAAGGTTGGCAACTAATCTGTTATCTTCGATTTTAAACCACTGCTTGCCTGTTTTTTTATTGACTGTGCAGCTGAATTTTATTGGATTGTTTTTCCAGTAGGTTAACCAGGCTGCAGAGTCCGGTTCGCTTTGTTGCAGCTTTTCTGAAAGTTCGCTTTGTTTCAGCAGCGGATAACGGTCAAATACCCGTTTGCTGTCCTCGGCAAGCGCTTCTAATGCTGGCGGATTAACAAAACCATCCAAGCGCAGAAAAGATTCCAATAAGATTGCTTTAAAGGATTTTGCCATTGCTGTTGTCTGCACGGCATGAAACAGAAACTCACCATAATTTGTGACTAACTGCGAAAACTGCGGATCATCCTGTTGTGTGGCAACCAGCGCCATCCAACTTTGATATTGCTTATTAACCTTGGTGAAATCCTGATATTCACTCCAGAATTCGCTGGCTGTCGGTCTATGCCCTAACTGCTCATATAAGTTCTGATAATCTTCAGCAGCCGTTGTCCGCTGCTGTTGCGCCAACTTCTGCCAAAAGTCGGTGATTTCAATATCATAATTAACAAAACAGCCATCGGCGAGTTTAGGTGTCTGGATATTCCCCAGCAGCCCACGCACGGTTGAACTACCGAAAAGCGCATAGGGTTTATTTAAAAAAGAGTGGTGATTTCCTATGAAATCAAGCACAACAAGATGCGCTTTATCTTCATGCAAACGCAGACCGCGCCCCAGCTGCTGCAGAAATAAAATTTTAGAGTCGCTGGGCCTCAGTATTAAGATGGTATCAATGGCAGGCAGATCGGTTCCTTCATTAAACAGATCGACAGAAAAAATCACCTCAACCGCCCCTCTTTCAAGTTGGGTCAAGGCCTCGTTACGTCTTGCCGCTGAGCAGGCATGAACAGATAACGCCGATATCCCGGCATGGTTAAAGCATTCTGCCATGTAGTCGGCATGTTTGACTGAAATACAGAACGCGAGGGTTTTCTGTTGTTTGTATTGACGCCAGTTTTTTAAAATATGATTTGCGCGTTTTTGAGTAGCAAACTGGTTATCGATACTCTGCGGATCAAAACGACCGTTTCGCCAGGGGATCGCCTGATAGTTTATAGACTCATCCCAAATCCCGTAGTATTTAAACGGCACCAGAATTTGATCATCAATTCCCTGCGTTAAGTTGCGCTGATAAACCAGATTGTTATCGCATAAACTAAGAATATCAGACTGATCAGTTCGTTCAGGTGTTGCTGTTAAACCAAGTAAAAAACGCGGGTTAAAATAGGTGAGTAGCTTACTGTAAATCGGCGCACTTGCATGGTGAAATTCATCAACCACAACATAATCAAAGTGATCATTGTTGAACTGTTTCAGATGATTTTCACGTCCTATTGTCTGTACAGAAGCAAAGAGAATATCCACCTCTTTTTGTCGCTGCTGGGCATTATAAAATCCGCTGCTTTTTTCCGGCATTAACTGGGCAAATGTGCGTTGTGCCTGCAGTAAGATCTCTTCGCGATGGGCGACAAATAGAATACGTTCAGCTTTTATCTGCTGTGCATCAAAAGCAGCTAACCAGGTTTTGCCCATTCCCGTTGCCAGAACAACCAGACCACGCTTAAAGCCCACTTGCCGGGTGTTTGCTAACGCCATTAATGCTTCAACCTGAACCGGGTTAGGGGTTGCCTGCTCAAACTGTTCTGACGGTAATGTGCCCTGCTCGATACTGATAAACTGCATCTTTTTACGGCGTTTTAGATATTCTGAAATCCAGTTGTTATCTAATTGCTTAGCTAACGGATGTTCAAAGATTTCAGCAAAGGCGCTGCGTATATTATTAAATTCCACTGCCTCACGTGACGTTTCTGGTGGCAGATAGTCATGCCTGAAACACCATTCATGGGCATTGGTTAACGCACTCTTACTTATATTATTTGAACCGATAAATGCACAGCCATCAAGCAGCTCTCTTTCCTGATTGCCCTGCCTGGTTTTTACAAAAATATAGGATTTCATATGGAAGGCTTGTTTGTGATCGCTTTGATAAATGCGAATGTCAGCCCCCCGCCCAACTAAAGGGATCAGTTCTCTGAGCGCGACAGGATCAGTAATATCAAGATAATCAGAGGTTAAGAGCTTTAAGCAGGCCCCATTGAGAATGGCGTCTTTTAAAGGCTCGAAGAGAAGATTTAAACCGCTGCGCTGAATAAATGAAACGGCAATTTCAATTTCACTGGCATGATTGATTGCATGTATCAGCTTCGGCAGTAGAGGATCATTGCCGCCTGTTGTAAGCTGGTTAGCATCATAACGCAGCGATAAATTAGCCGTTGCGGTTGTAGGCATTTTGACTTAATCCTTCTGCAAAATAACGTTCAGCCACAGTTCGCTTTCACGGCCTTCCCGCAGATCGCCTGTTTTCCACTGTTTATTAATGGATAAAGGTGAGTTTTTAATCTGCTGTGCAAATGAGTCTTCATCCAGGTTGGTAAATACACGGCCATTACGGGCCACCTCTCCCGCGCCATACTTAAAAGAACAGTAAAAAAGACCATCCGGCTTAAGCATTTTGGATAAAGATAAAAATACGGCTGGCAGATCTTTTAACGGAACGTGCAGTAAAGAAGCGCAAGCCCAGATTGCATCGAACATTTTATTGTTTTTATAAGTTTGAAAAAGAGCAACGTCGACCTTTTTACCGGTTAATTGTGAAGCCAATAATGCTAATTTTTCACTTGCGTCAAATGCAGCAACGTCAAAACCAAGTTCGATAAAATTTTTGCTATCACGTCCCGCCCCGCAGCCTGCATCCAAAATTGAACCGCCAGCGGGAATGAGAGGCAGAAACTTTTGATAAAGCGTATCCATATTGACGGATATAGTCGAATCATAAAAATTTTGCGCATTGTTTTCATAATACTGCAGGTTTGTGCTTTGCATAATAGTCTCGTTTGTAGCGGCTTTTCTTGTTTATTCATTACTGATTTTTAAAAGAAAATCATAGAAACACTGTATTGAAGATAGTGGGTTAAAGTAATTATTTTCAATTTTTATTTAGGGGATGCTGGAGCCACAACCTTATTTTGTTTATTTAATCTTGTTTCGCCATATCTTACAGTTAAGATCACTGTATTTCTCTTTGTAAGCATCTCTTTTTTGCTTCCAGCTCTCCATCGTGCAGCGGAACCGCGACTTCGTCTGAGATCCGTGTAATAATTAATCATGTCGTTTATATTATGACATTGGTTAAGTGAGCCTTGCTCTTTCGCAATTGATGGAGAGACCCACAATGTTAAATACAACAAACTGACTACTGAGATATTGCCAAAAAAAATTCCCTTTCAAAACCACCACTTCTTTTGGTTTAGAAAATAAAGCCCAATAACCAATACAAGTTTGCTGCATTTGGTGCCGGCGATGCGAAGTTAATTAACTTTTTTACTCCTTTAATCATGCTCAAGTCTCAATGCTTTGTACCCAAACCGTCACCAGGAATGATTTATTTTATAAATCATTCCATTTCTATTTAAACCCGCAAACAATATATTTTAAAATGATGTTATAAATAATAACACGTTGCAATTTACTGATGTCTATATGGGCAATAATGCCACTTTTGCTGTTAACTTTTACACTTAATTCAACGCATTGTTGCTCTGCCTGGTAGCGTAATCGCTGCATCACATCATAGGCGAGCTCTGCCAGATGATTGTTCTGCCGGCCATTTTAAGACAAGTTCAGGGCTGCGGTTATTTTCCGGGCTGAATAACCAGGTTTCCAGTACCCATTAAGTGCGCTCAGCGGGGGGCTAAAATCGTGGGAGCGACAACAATTCCCGCCTTAATTACTCGGTGGTTTTTATTTCGCTTAACTGCTGCGTTATTGAATGGGGTTTGCGGTGCATAAATGCACCCTACGATTTTACATTTTGTATAATTACATATTCAACGTAGGGTGCATTTAGGCACCGTGTAATGGCCTCTCCCTCGCGATACTTATTGAGGGAATCAAAGCGCAGAACTTACATCAGCCATTTCCACCAGATAAATACAGCCAGAAAACCAAACAGGTAGGCCAGACCAAGCCAGCTAAGTGCTTTCATACGTGATGTTAAAGCCAGTTTCCCCTGCGAATCAGCTTTCACCAGCAGGCGGTAATTAAGCAGTGCAAATACCGGTGTTGTAATAAAGGCCAGTACCATGGCGAAGTTGAGCATGGTCATCAACTGCGCGGTGAAAAACAGCAATACCACCATTGAGATAACGCTCACCGTCAACATCCAGCCATTGTGATAGTTACGTTGATCCAGCTCTTTACTCTGAATCAGCAATTGTGCTTCAGCCAGCGCACGTGAATAGCCGTCGATAACCGTAATAGTACTGCCGAAAATACAGAAGAATGCGACAATAGCAATCAGGTAACGGGACCAGTCGCCAATGGTTGATGCATACATGCTGACCAACTGATGGGAGAAGCCGATACCGGAGTTTTTCAACTCTTCGCCGCTACCGTTCAGCACCAGCGCACCGAGTGCCAGAAAGACAATCGCAAGCAGTGCGGTACCGATATAGCCGACATTAAAATCGAACAGTGCAGAGCGTTCCGTTACCTCCTGCTCTTTTCTTTGATTTTTCAGCCACATTGAGGTCAAACTGGAAACCTCTATCGGCCCCGGCATCCAACCCATCATGATCACAATAAAACCAATGGCGGCCATATCCCAGATTGAAGGAGACTGATAACCAACCGGAGCAACAGCACCGTTTCCGGCGGCGATTATCGCGGCACTGACGGTGGCGATAACCAGGGTCAGCATAATAATTTTTGACAGGCTATCTAACGCTTTATAATGTCCGGCAAATAAAATGGCCAGACAAATAAGCAGAATAATGCCCGCATTGGCGGTCATTGAAAGTTCAATGGGGGAAAAAAAACTAAATAAACTGGCACTGAACATCAGCAAAGCGGCAGTGCTGACGATAGCCGCAATGGTCATCAGGACGGTAAATATCCATAAGTAACTGCGTCCCATTTTGCTATAACCTTCAATAAGGCTCTCTCCCGTTGCCATGGTGTACTGAACACCGGCGCGGAAGAACGGATATTTAAAAAGGTTTACTAATAGGATGATCGCCGCAAGTTGCCAGCCATAGATAGCTCCAGCTTTGGTGGAAGAAACCAGGTGTGAGCCACCCACCGAAGCGGTCGCCATCATAATACCGGGCCCAAAACTATTAATTACTTTTTTCAACCGGTTAGTATTGTTTAAACTGCCGACGGTTGCGACGTTTTCCATGTTACTTTTCCTTGTGTGTAGAGTATGGGTGCAATTTTTTATTAAAAATGCGGCCTGCACAGCGGCCGTTACTTACTAAGTAGTCATATATAAATTGTCAGGTAGTTACTCAATGTATTAGTTATCCGTTTGGGGCCTCGGCTTCAGCCGCGCCATCATCAAGCCCGGCTAAAGCCGAGGCAACGTTCAGTATATAGACAGTACGGAATTGCCTAAAATACCTGATCACTTTTCACTAAGTACTTAGCTATTTTTCCATCCCGGCAAGACCCACTTTATAGAGGTGGTTGCTGTCGTGATGAGGCGCATGCCAAAGTAGCTAACTTAATGCGAGCTTTGAAACCACTCTAGCTGTTCTATTATATTTGAGCCTATGGCGGCAACACCTGGCTTACCTCAAATGTTTTTATCTTAAAGCCGGACTCAATCAGGCAGCTATTAAGCTGCGCAACATCCGCTATTCGCCTGAAAGGATATCCTCGCCAATAACGCTTTCAAAAACACAATTCTTATATCGCTATCAACAGTGGAATCTAAAAAAGAGTCCGCATCACTTTTTGAATATTGTTGGTTTATATTGACCGTGATTGTGTGCCCGCGACAAACGGGCAAATATATTAGCAAGTTAATCTGCTTTTATGTAGCAAAAATAACAGTAAAAAATCAAATAATAATAACCGTCAAACCTTTTCCTATTCTTATCATCCGCAAGGTGATTTTAGTCTGCTCTGCGGTGCGTTTTTAAACTATATGACACTCCTGATTTTTACCTTGCAAAATTAATCTGCTTAGGTAGAGTTGATAATGATTATCAAATCGAACCTGTTCGAGTGATTGTGTTGACTTGCTGAGGAAGTAAAACTGTTGTGCCGGGGCACTGAGTACATATCTCGTTAAGTGAACAGAATCTCTTTTTCATTATGCTTACAACCTATTAATCAGATTCAAAAATGGACCTTTAACTATGCATAAAATCACAGTATTAGCGGTAAGTATCAGCAGCGTATTATTAACATCACAGGCAAACGCAGCCAACCAGGTTGCCGATGCCCGTGGAAACGCGATGGGCAATACCGGTGTTGCTTCAGCAGATTATCTCTCCGCCCCATTCTACAACCCGGCGCTAGGCTCCAGCTTCAGAGATAATGATGATTTTGCTTTGCTTCTGCCTGCTTTCGGAGCTTCCATCCATGACAGTGACGACAGCTTAAGCGTTATTGATGATCTACAAGCATCTATTAAAAATTATGAAAGTGCCATCACCCCTTCATTGCAGCAAGCTGATGAGCTCAATGGATACCTCGACCAATTAGATGGGAATCAGCCTTTAAGGGTTACTGCAGGCCTTGGATTCGCAGCCTCACTACCATCGCAAACGGTTTCTTCCAACTTGTTTGCCCGCCGTTATATTGAAGTGGTTGCTGCGGCGGATGTAGCAGACGACAGTAACGTTGAACAACGTTATCAAAACTCTCATATCGATATGCTTGCCTTTGACTATACTGAAATTGGTTTGTCTTTTGCGAAAGCATTTACTCTTGCTGGAGAAAAAGTGTCTTTTGGTGTGACCCCTAAATACCAGCAATTAACAACCTACGCTCAACGCGTGACTGTCTCAGATTTCGATATTGAAAATTACGATGAGAGTGAAATCTCGAAAAATGCATTCAACTTTGATTTAGGTGCAGTATGGTATAAAGACAACCTGCGCACGGGTTTGGCATTAAAAAACATACTGGCACAAGAGATAGACGCAAAGCGCAATGGGTTACAAGATACTTATGAGTTAAAACCACAAGCCACCCTGGCTATTGCTTATACCGCCGAATATTTCACTGTCGCTGTTGATGCGGATTTAACTAAGCAAACTCGTTTTAAAAGCCTCAACGACGACACACAATTTGTACGTTTCGGCTTTGAAGGAAATGCATGGGATTGGGCACAATTACGTGCAGGTTACGAGATGGACCTGGAAGATACGCTTGATAACTCAATTACTGCCGGTATCGGTATTAGTCCATTTGATGTAGTGAGTTTGGATATTGCAGGCTCTTATGCAGGTGATAATCAATTTGGCGCTTCTGCCAATTTAGCTTTTACTTTTTAATTACAGAAAAATCAATAAGTAGAGAGAATTAAGCGGCTGGGGGACAACGCTTGTTTCTCTCTGCACAAAGAGCAGCCCGCAGAAAAAGTATCAGTGCGTTGATGGTGCGTAAATGCACCCTCCGTCTACCCGCAAATTACGCAGCGAGAATAAAACGACCACCGTCGTAGTGCTAAAGCCGGGACGGCCAAACTTCCATTTATGACGCGTTATACCAATTCCGTTAATTAGATGATCTATTTATGCGTAGGAGAAATGGATGAAAGCAAGGCATTGATTGCAGTAACTAGTTGTTCTAATTACACAAAATCGTATGGAACGATTTTGAACAGCTTTAGCTGGCCACAAAGTGGTGAAGAACAGGACGTTCTGAATCAAATCAATAACAAAGACTAAAA
>NZ_JBFGZY010000158.1:0-9113 GCF_041586535.1 Psychromonas sp.
AGAGTAAAACGCTTTTAGCCGAACCCTTCGGGCAGCGCTTGTTGGCTCTTTCTACTGCGTTATCGCCTGTTTATGTAGAATAACTACACTACGCAGGCTCTGCCTTGTATAAAGAACCAACAAACTGCTGCAAAAACAATCCCGAAAGTTCAACAGGCCCTAGTTAAGGATAAAATTTTTCTTTATTCTTTGCTTTTTCGACCAGCAATTGTGCAGGTCTGAAACGTTCGCCGTATAAGTCGGTTAATTCATTTAATCTGTCGCATATTTTGCTGATACCCCGGTTATCGGCATATTTCATCAGTCCCCCTCTAAAAGCAGGAAACCCGGTTCCCATTATCATCGCCATATCCAGGTAAGCGGGATTTTTGACAACCTTTTCCTGCAAACATTTAGCCGCTTCATTAACCATAATCAGGATGCACCTGTCTACAACCTCTTCGCTGTTAAAGGTAGTGGCTGTGATCCCATGGGCAAAACGATAAGTTTGAATAATCTTATCTAAATCTTCGTTGTAGGACATTTTTTTTGCTTTATGCTGGTAAAAGCCAACCCCCGCTTTTTTACCTAATAACTTTTCTTCCTGAAAAATCTGAGTGAATAACCCGGCAACCTGCATTCTTTCGCCATAAGCCTGCTCCAAAATTTTAGCAACATGGAAACCTATATCAATACCGACCTCGTCCGCCAAAACAAAAGGCCCCATCGGTAAACCGAATTTCTCTATTGCCTTATCAATTTCAGTCACGACACCACCTTCCTCTAAGATCAGGGCGGCTTCGTTCAAAAAAGTAATCAAAATTCTATTGACTAAAAAGCCGGCGCAGTTAGCAACAACGATTGGCGTTTTACCACTCTTTTTGGCTAACTGAACCAGCGTGGTTATGGTTTGCGCACTGGTTTTTTCGCCGGGGATGATTTCCACTAGGGGCATTCTGTTTACCGGATTGAAAAAGTGCATTCCGATCGCATTTTCCGGTCTTTTCAAATCTGCCGCCATCTCGGTGATAGATAAACTGGATGTATTAGAGGCTAATATGGCATGATCAGGCAGATGGGCTTCAGCTTCAGCTAACACCGCTTTTTTAACATCCATATTTTCAACCACTGCCTCAACAACCAAATCGATATGTTTAAAACCGTTATAATTGACCGTCCCCGCCAGGTGGTTCATCTTAACGCGTATCTGATTGTCTTTTATTTTACGGATTTTTTTCATTTGCCAGTAATATAAAGCAGCCGTCTGATAACCTTTGCTGACCGCATCCCATTCGATATCTTTAAGCCTTACCGGAATATCATTTTTTGAAAGCAGCCAGGCAATCCCGCCTCCCATCACGCCCGCGCCTAACACTGCAGCCTGATTAACAGGTTGTGCTCTGATGCCCGCGTCAGAAACGCCGGTTTCTTTCTTTAATGCCTCAGAGGTAAAAAACAGCTGAATTAAATTTTTGCTTATTTCACTGACTGCGAGTTTGGACACGGCTCTGGCTTCAACCTCCAGTGCCTGCTGTGTTTTCAAATTGATTGTTTTGGCTATCGTCTCTAAGGCTTGCAGAGGTGCTGGATAATGACCTTTGGTTTTTTTCAGCAAATCCATCCGCGCTTTTTTAAAGACCAGTTGTTGCCCTAATCTGTAATCTTCTAAAAGTTGTTGAGTAATTTTTTTCGATGATTTTAAGTGCCGTTTGATAAGACCTTTAGCAAAAAAGCTATCATTAGCCAAACGTTCAATAAAATCGGCCACTGACTTCTCTTCCAGTGCGTTATTGTAGAGATGATCCACCAATTTAAGGCGCAGCGCTTTTTTAGGGGCAACAGGTTTACCGGATAAAATTAACTGCAGCGCCCCCTGCAAACCGATAAGTTTCGGTAAACGTACGCACCCGCCAAAGCCGGGAATAATACCCAGGCTGATTTCCGGTAACCCGATAATGACTTTCGGATTATCGGTAGCGATACGATAAGTACAGGCTAATGCCAGTTCACAGCCACCACCTAAGCATGCCCCGTTAATCACAGCTAAGGTAGGAAAAGGTAAGTTAGCAATAGCATCGATAATTAACTGCCCGGATCGGATAGTCTGATAGGTTTGCTCTTCATCCACCAGATCTTTAATTTCATTAATATCCGCACCGGCAATAAACATAGCTTTTTTGGCACTGCGAAATACCAGCAGTTTAATCTCTTCATTTTTTGCCAACGCTTTAAGGTGCGCTTTCAGCTCCATTAACGCGCCTGAATCTAACTTATTAATTTTTTCACCCGGAAAATCAAACGTAAGTGTTGCAACACCTTCTGTTGGAGCTGCTTGTGAAATATTTAATTTAAAATTCATTATTCTACCTCCAACGCCAATGCAGCCCCTTGACCACCGCCTATACACAAGGTAACTAAGCCGCAGTTTTTATTATTACGACGTAATGCATTTAACATAGTAATTATCATGCGCGTACCGGTGGCGCCGACAGGATGCCCTAACGCAATTGCGCCGCCGTTAACATTCAGTAAATCCGGTTCTATCGCGCCCAGGGCTTTGCTTTTCTGCAGATACTGCTGCGCAAAAATATCCGAATCAAAGGCTTTTAAATTGGCAATAACTTGTGCAGCAAAAGCTTCGTTTAATTCCACCAGATCAAAATCAGAGAGTGACATACCGGTTTTATCCAGCAGTTTAGCAGTGGCATAAACAGGGCCTAATCCCATTCTCTGTGGCTGTAAACCGGCATAACAATACTCCTTCAGATACCCCAAGGGGGTATAACCGAGTTGTTTCGCTGTGCTTTCCAGCATGATTAAAAGCGCGCCGGCACCATCGGTTATCGGACAGGCATTTGCAGCAGTGACCGTCCCGGTTACAGGATCAAAGAAGGGTTTTAATTTAGCCAGTTTATCCAGGCTTTGATCCGGACGAATAGAATTATCATGAAACTGCACCTGGTTATAATCCGGCGGCAGCATAATGGGGTGGATCTCCTCGGCGAAGATACCATCTTCATTTGCTTTACCTGCACGCAAATGGGATTGCAGTGCAAAAGCGTCCTGCTCCTCTCTAGTGATTGAAAACTCACGCGCTAAAACTTCTGCTGTTTGCCCCATATTCAATCCGCAGACCGGATCAGTTAATCCTTCGACAATAGATATAACAGGTTTTAAATCGGCAGGCCTGAAGGCGGCAATGGCAGATAATTTTTGACCGAAGGTTTTAGCTTTCATCAGGTTTTCAAAAACAAGGGTCATTTTTTTACTAAAATGCAGCGGTAAATTACTCATACTTTCAGTACCGCCTGCCACCATTATATCGGCATACCCCGCTAACATTTTATTATAGCCTGTGGTCACAGACTCCATCCCGGATGCGCAGTTACGATGCACGGTATAAGCAATCAGATCCAAAGGAAGGCCGGCTTTTAAGGCGATAACCCGGGCAATATTAGGGGCATTGGCAGGTTGCCCGACGTTGCCAAAGATAAGCTCATCAATCAATTTAACATCGATATCTGTCCGGGCAATTAACTCTTTTACTATCACCGCGCCTAAATCATCGGCAAAAATATTTGCCATCGTTGTACCGGATTTACAAAATGGAGTGCGAATACCGTCTACAATTGCTAACCTTTCTTTCATATTGATCTCCCGATTAATAGCGCGTACCCCAAACTATTAAAAAATAATGAAACCACCCACTAGTCCGTATAAAATTCATTAATAATGTCACTGAATTTATCCAACACAACCTCACGTCGGATCTTCATGGTTGGCGTGAGCTCTCCTGTTTCGATACTGATTGGCTTTTTTATAAAGTTATATTTTCTGATTCTTTCCCACTCATCAATCTGACTGTTAACAGCTTTAACGGCAGCCGCGATTTCCTTTCTAATATCACTGCGATTGAGGAAATCATCATTGTCCAGATCGCCATAACCACGACTTTTTCTAATCGTATCCAGATTTTCAAAGTCCGGGAAAAGCAGGCAGGTAACAAAATTCTTATTTTCACCAATGATTACCGCCATATCGATCAACTCCGAAGCACATAACATCTGCTCAATCGGCACCGGGCTGACATATTTACCGTTAGATGTTTTAAACAACTCTTTTTTTCTACCGGTGATAAACAGATAACCGTCTTCATCAATATGCCCGAGATCCCCGGTATGTAACCACCCGGAGGAATCAATCGTTTCCCTGGTCGCTTGCGGATTGTTGTGATAGCCCTTCATAATATTAGGCCCTTTGGCAAGTATCTCCTGTTCATCGGAAATTTTTATCTCCACTCCGGGCCAAACCTTACCCACACTGCGATAACGCACATTACCGGGATAATTAGCCGCTAACACCGGAGAAGTTTCAGTCAATCCGTAACCCTGATAAAGCTTAAGGCCGATATTGGTAAAGAAATTTTCCATACTTTCGCTCAGAGCAGATCCGCCACTGATAACAAATTCCAAGTTGCTTCCTAAGGTCTTTCTCAATTTTGCATAAACCAGTTTGTCATAGACTTTGTCAAGGTAGTTACGGGAACCCGGTCGGGTAGAAACCGCCCTTGCAAAAGCACGCAGTACCAGTATTTTTTTAAGTCCCGAAAGTTCTTCTGCTTTGGCATGCATTTTTGCATGCATCTTTTCTAACAGGCGCGGTACCAGAGTCATCACCGTGGGTTGTACTTCCCTTAATAATTCGCCCACTTTTTTTATCTTATCAACAAAAAAGATCGGGGTGCCCGTCGAGATATAGTAGTAGATAACCATTCTTTCAAAAACATGCGCCAGAGGTAATGTCGTTAAGGCTTTATCTTTTGCAGAGTTAAGGGGAAACAGCTGTGTTGTGCCTCTGATTTGTGAAATAAGATTTGCATGGGTTATCTCCACGCCTTTGGGGGTGCCCGTCGAGCCGCTGGTATAGATGATGGTTGCTATATCTTCAGGGGCAACTGCCTGTCGCATCTGAAAGTAAAGATTAGGCTGTTTGGATGATAGCTGATCACCTAAGGCTAACAGCTCTTTATAACTGATCGCATTATTTGCGGAACGTTTAGGATGATTGGAGATAACTTTGCTAAAAGAGTTTAAAAAGGGCTTTATTGAGTCGTCTAATATCTCTTCATCATCAATAAAAAGATATTTAAGTTGGCTGTCTTGGCTCTGAAACTGGAAATGCGCTGTTGAAATATTAGCAAACATGGGCACTGAAATTGCCTTATTAACCATAATCGCGATATCAATCATCAGCCACTGAGGCGATGGATCCGAAATCAAGCCGAAACCTTCTCCTTCTTTAATACCTAAAGCACGTAAACCTAAAGCCAGCCGCCGGATAGTTTCAGAAAACTTTTCCGTGGAAATTGTTTTCCAATACCCCTTATCTTTATAGTTTAAAGCAGCATAATTACTATATGTACAAACAACATTTTGAATCATCTGCGGGATAGTTGTGTAATTTTCCATCTTTATTTTCCTGTCTGTTGTCTTATGCAGCATTTAAATATTGGGGCCTGTGACACTGTGGATTCAACGTTTAGCGCCTGACTTAATGTTTGTAATATTGAAAACTCCAACCAGCTTTAAAAATAAAGGTAAATTAAATAAGCCTGTCTTAGCAACGCTTCCTGGCGGCGGTTATTGGGCAGCCTTTTCCTTATGCTCACCAAAAAATATAGCCTATTCCCGATAATAAACAATTTCACTATTTGACTTTACTATCTGAAAAAATTGGTTAAATTTCCAATCATCCATACATTTACAGCAAGATTTTATGCCCTCGAAGCTTAAGTTATTAGGGTCTGTTGATCTTTCGCGGTTAATTTTTGTTCGAGATAAAAGCGTTTTAATCGCGACGCGAGGTGTGTCGCTTAGTCATTCTAAGTAAATACCTCGCAACAAAGAGTAAAACGCTTTTAGCCGAATCCTTCGGGCAGCGCTTGTTGGCTCTTTCTACTGCGTTATCGCCTGTTTATGTAGAAAAACTACACTACGCAGACTCTGCCTTGTATAAAGAACCAACAAACTGCTGCAAAAACAATCTCGAAAGATCAACAGCCCCTAATGCAATCAGATAACGACCCGGTTTAAAGTCCGGCATGCAGGCTGGTAGTTGCGCTCACTCACAAAACTCAATAGACCACTTTTAACAGTAACGCTGTGCACCTGTTTAATAAATTTGCTATAACAGATCTCTAACCCGTTAAAATAAAACTGCTTTAAGGATAATATATGCAGGATGTCATTGATTTATTGAACTCCCACCGCTCTATTCGTCATTTTAGTAACCAACCTGTTAAGCAGCCTCTCGTTGAGGATTTAATTCGTGCAGGACAAGCGGCTGCAACTTCAAGTTTTATTCAGGCTTGTACCGTAATTCAAGTTTCTCCCGGAGAACAACGCGAGCAACTAGCCCGATTTGCAGGCAACCAGTCTTATGTTGCTAACGCACCGGTATTTCTGGTGTTTTGTGCTGATATGCATCGTCATAAACTCGCCTGTGAAATGCATCAGGCTCCCATGCAAAGTGGCTTTACTGAACAATTTTTAACGGCATCAATAGATTGTGCCCTGTTTGCTCAAAATGTGGTCATTGGAGCGGAGGGTTCTGGATTAGGGGCTTGTTATATCGGCGCGCTGCGCAACGAAATTGAAGCAGTTTCTCAGTTATTAACATTACCTGATCTGGTTTTTCCTCTATTCGGTTTATGTTTAGGCTACCCGGACCAAGCTCCGGAAGTGAAACCACGTTTGCCATTATCCGTCACACTAAAACAAGATAGTTACACACAGGGTAAAACCTTAAAGCAATCAGATAAAGAAGATGTCGTTGCCCTGAATACTTATGATAATCAGATCCGTGAGTATTATAAAAGCAGAACTACCAATCAGAAGCCAGTAAGCTGGACTGAACAAATATCAGGGATGCTGCAGAAAGAAGCACGACCGCATATGCATGCATTTCTACAGCAAAAAGGTTTTTTGAAGAAATAGAAAACTATTATAGAGATTAGCCTGAATTATGAACTGCATCACTCGGGTATTTTAAACTCTGCCAGCAGTGGTGTGTGGTCAGATAATTGGCTCCATGGTTTACCGTGCAGGCGGTGACAGTCAACAATATCCAGTCCGCGAAAATAAATACGGTCCATGGATAAAAAAGGCAGTTTGGCCGGGAAGGTGCGCGCGTAACATCCGTGTATCTTTTTATAGGCCTCTTCAACTCCAACCAGCTCATGCAGGTGGCGTCCGGCGTTACCGCGCCAGTCGTTAAAATCACCCGCGATAATCAAAGCTTCGTCAGCAGGCACATGAGAACTGATACGTTCTCCCAGTATCCTCAGCTGACTTTCTCTCTCGCGCTCAAATAATCCCAGGTGGACGCATATGATATGTATTTTCCTGGCACTTTCCGTTACCTCTAAAGTACCATGCAGCAGACTTCGGCTGGCTGAGCGCATATAAGAAACATCAATGTTTTCCCATTCGATAAACGGGAATTTACTCAAGATTGCATTACCATGGTGGCCCGACTTGTAAATGGCGTTTTTGCCATAGGCGTGATGATCCCACACCTGATCCGCGAGAAATTCAAATTGCCTGTTATTCGGCCAGTCATCAAAACGGTTATCGGAGATAGTGCGCTCGCCATGTATTTCCTGAAGTAAAACGGCATCGGCATCAACATGCCGCAATAACACTTTTATATCATGCAGAATAAAGCGCCGGTTAGCGACGCTGAAACCTTTGTGGATATTGTAAGTCAGGACTTTGATTGAGGTGTTGGCCATATTATTTCCCGAATCATAACAGTAGCCAAACTCCCCCAGAATACAATTTACTGCACCTTGAAGCTGTTTGGCTAATGGAGAGAATTATGGTTTTCCCTTATCTGATAAATTATAGATGGTATATACCCATGATACTTCAAGATGCAAAGTCAGCAAGGCAAAGTGTACCGAAATGCTAGGCATAAAATTGAAGTTATTCTACATAGAGGTTTTATAACGACGCAGATTGGTAAAAGTTACCTTTCCCTAACGGGCGCGATCTCAAAAACCTGCTCTGCATTGCAACAATCGAAAAGGGAAGAACCATTACCTCTTGTTGCGTCTTGCTCTGGTCTCCGAGCTTGCGCCTGACAAAGCATCTTGAAGTAACATGGGTATATAAGCTAATAAAGGTGCTGCACTGTGACGGTTAAATAATTTAACCTTACGGCGTTTAGAAGATCAAAATAATAACCTTTTTATTTTTAAGAAAACAGTCGGATAATACTACACAATAAATTGTTCCAGCTTAACTCCGACACTGCCGCTATGGATCCAGATTTTATAAATCTGGAATGTCTCTCCGTCAGTATTGGCTATAGTCTCCAAATGTTCGGCATAGACAACATCTTCAGTTTTAAACTCCAGAATCGCACCATTGCTGGATAGAGGATTGAGGCGCAAAAAAATCTTATTTGGTTCGGATGCACTTTGTTTGGGATGTCCAATATAAGCAACAGCCTCCTTCAACAACCAGTTTTTATTTGCATACTTTTCCAGAGCACGCTCTTTGCTCATTACCTCTATAATATTAAATAACATAACCTCCCCCCTGATAATAGAAATTAACCCTATATTGATCTGAATTCCCACTAAAACTCGATGATATTTTATTTAATAATAGTCATCCGCGACAAAGTTAATATGTTGAAAAAAACGTTCCCATCACATTTCACTGTTTAAATAACCTCAATTCAGGATAAGCAAATCGATACAGCACCGTTATTTTCGCGTATTTCTGCGTTAAATCATCTCCCAAGCCAGCTATTGCTTCGATGATTTGCCTTGAACTCCACAAAATTAACAGCACTGTATAACACCAATTTTTAATGTGTTGATATTAATACCAATTCCGTTAATTAGATGATCTATTTAGGCGTAGGAAAAATGGATGAAATCAAGTCATTGATTGCAGTAACTAGTTTTTCTAATTACACAAAATCGTATGGAACGATTTTGAACAGCTTTAGCTGGCCACAAAGTGGTGAAGAACAGGACGTTCTGAATCAAATCAATAACAAAGACTAAAACGTAGTTTTATGACTAGCTAGTTCTCATCCAGAAACAGTGTATTTTTAGTACC
>NZ_JBFGZY010000159.1:0-9019 GCF_041586535.1 Psychromonas sp.
ATGAAAGCAAGGCATTGATTGCAGTAACTAGTTGTTCTAATTACAAAATCAATAACAAAGACTAAAACGTAGTTTTATGTCTAGCTAGCATTCATTTTAACAAGCATGAATGAATAGATAATTATCGGATTTGGTATTATAAGGCCGGAGGGGCTGTGCTGACAAAATCACTGTCTGTTTTAGCCAGCGCCAGAAATTCAGTTAAGTTGGTCAATTTACTGATATCAATCAACTCTCTATATACACCCCAGTCAAGAAAACAAGCTAAACGCAATAAACCATCCGTAAGCGGCAGCTGTGTGCTTAAATCCAACTTATTAAGTGCTTCTAATCCGGATAACACCCGTTCTGACTGGCGTTGTAAATATTTGCTGTCGGCAATCTGAATATTATCCGTGATTCTTAATAAAAAGATATTTACCGATGTATCCAGTAACGTATCAGCACAACAAAACAGATCAAAATCTTTAATATCCTGCAAAAAATTTTCGCCCGCCTGCTGCCGAAGGTAGTTAATAATTGAACTTGAATCGGTTAGGGTAAGATCACCATCAACGAGCATCGGCACTTTTTTTGTCGGCGATAATTTCGCACTTTCAGCGAAGTTCGTTTCAATAAACTCACATTCCAATTTTGTTTGTAATAGGACGATTCGACAGTGACGTACAAAGGGGGAAGTATAACTACCATAAATTTTCATTTTTGCTCCTTGAAACTAAGAGTTGAGGTATAGCAAACCAGATAAATAGTGCTCGGCTCGTCAGGTTAAAATCAAACATGCATGCTATTAAGTTTTTCCTGAATAATATCAATTTATTGACTTACCGAGCTTGGTTTAACAGAGTATGTGTTAAGCGATTAATATTCAATGCAAAAACAGATCATCATGCAAAAAAAATCCCCCGCTATTAGCCGGAGGATTTAACGATTTACAACTATTAAAGAGTTACTTTTTAAAGTCCGGGTCCTCTTCCAGATCTTCATCGGACAACCACAGTTCATGATTAGGGTCTACTTTTTCAGAAATAGTAAGCTCGATTCCCATCTCAGCGAGTTCTTTAAGTGTTAAATTATCAGCAAGCCTCATCACCTGACCGGCAGCATTATGAAAGTGCATAATTTCCTCCTTTATCCTGTTACCCACCTATTATTTTAGTCCACAATTGAAAAACAACAGATTAAATAAGGTTTCTTTTGCAGAAAGTTTTGTTTTTATTAAGAAAGCAACTGTTGTGCAAAGCCACAGTGAGAATAGACAGAGGCAATGATTCCCGCTAAGTCTATTTCTGCTCAGGCTCTGCAGTAAAAACGAAAGTTCCGTCCGGTTTTTTCTTCTGATGGAAAAAATTCTGGTATGGAAATAATGTTAATTTGGTCTTAATAGTGAGTAAGATTAAGAGGCAACAATAGACAGTCACGCCTGATAAAAACAAACTATTATCGCTACTTGAATTAAACGCCTCGTATATGACTCTCCCGCTAAGGTAGATAAAAAAGTAGTAACTGAAGGTACTTTTCTTTAACACAAAATAAGTGACGATAATCGGCACTATTAAATGCCCCAAATACAGATTTCCCTGCATCAGCGCTCCAGCAACATATAACCCCCCCATAGGTAGCCAGTACATAAGCAAAATTAGCACATTCATCCAACCATATTGCTCAACGGTCGTTCTATCGGGGATCATCGCTAGTGCCAGAGAGCCTGGCTCAGGCTGTCCGCCAGCAGATTGATATTTTGCAAATGCCTTATATTTGCAACTACCAGTTTTCACATCCTGTTGCATCTGTTTAATCGGGGGGAGAAATTTATCTTTTTTCATTACTTTCACTTTCTTTATTAGTAGCGTGACTGAAACAGTTTATTGGTTTCGGCGATATCAACCTGTTGCTCGCTGAGATCCCCTTCTGCCTACCACCAGCACTTACAAATAAGTACTGGTCGAGTTGGCTGTCAATACTATCACATGTTCAGCATAGTCGGCGTATTAAAGCCTCAGGTTTGCACGGCAAACCGGCAATAAATTAATTACTTGGCATATGACTGGGAAAATAGATTATTTCCGGCTACATTCGAGCAGCTAAGTCAATAAAAGAGTGCTTTAGCATCAGAAAATTTTGTGTGGGTACATAGTTTTTCACAAGCTTTCACTCTAAGCGTTTGCTTTAATTTTCTTCGTTGGTCGTTTCGCCCCGACGGCGAAGAACTGTTTGCTATCGCTGCGAGCTGAAAATATCTGAGAATTTATATCTGACGACTTAATTTAACCCGTTTTTTCTCAATATCCTGATTCCGGCAGTCCGCTAAAAAAGATTAAATATCATTACATTGCCAGCACTTGCTAAAAACTGTTTTTTTTTATACTGTTTTAGTTCAAAAAACACTCCATGAGTATTTTAGGCTGCGTTAGCTAAACTATCGACATTAATTCTGGAAAAAGCAGTTATTAATAAATTGTATATTTATAATCAGGAGCAGAGGAATGCGCAATACTTTGGCAATAATACTGGCTGGTGGAGCAGGTTCTCGATTATCACCATTAACCGATGATAGGGCAAAACCCGCGGTACCTTTTGGTGGTAAATATCGAATTATTGATTTTACTTTAACTAACTGCCTTCATTCCGGATTAAGGCGAATTCTTGTTTTGACCCAATATAAATCCCACTCTCTGCAAAAACATCTGCGTGACGGCTGGTCTATTTTTAATCCTGAGCTTGGTGAATTTATCACGACAGTCCCTCCACAAATGCGTAAAGGTGAACAATGGTACAGTGGTACTGCAGATGCTATCTATCAAAATCTCTGGCTTGTTTCACGCAGTGATGCTGATTATATTATCGTATTGTCCGGTGATCATATATACCGTATGGATTACGCACCAATGGTTGAACAACACCGCTTAAAAGGCGCTGATTTAACCATTGCATGCATGGAGGTGCCGGTAGAAGAGGCGAGTGCCTTTGGTGTTTTGGATATTAATCAGGACAAGCGTATTATTGCTTTTGCTGAAAAACCGCAAAATCCTTCCACTGTGCCGGGTAACCCGGGCAGAAGCCTGACCTCTATGGGCGTTTATGTTTTTACCACTGATGTACTGATAGCGGCATTGGAAAAAGATACCCGGAATCTTAATTCAAGTAATGATTTCGGTCATGATATTATTCCCAAAATGATTGAACAAGACAATGTTTATGCGCACCACTTTGGAGCTCAAGATGGGCGCGTGAGCCAGGATGCTTACTGGCGGGATGTCGGCACTATTGACTCCTTTTATCAGGCAAATATGGATCTCCTGCAGCCGGTCCCGCCAATAGATTTATACCAGCGTGAATGGGCAATTCGGACCTATGAGCAACAGCTTCCGCCAGCAAGAACTGTCTCTTCGATTAACGGTCGGGAGGTGGTTTTTGTTAACTCAATTATTGCTAACGGGGCAATTATCTCTAATGCCTCAGTTTATAACTCGATTCTTTCATCTAATGTACGTGTCAATGATCATGCAACCATTGCAAATAGTATTCTCTTTGATGGTGTCCAGGTTGGACCAGGATCTCAGTTAAAGAACTGCATTATCGATAAGCATGTAATAATTCCTGCCGGTACAGAAATTGGCATTAACCCGGCAGAGGATGCACAACGTTTTATGGTTTCAGAACAGGGTATTGTGATTGTTCCTCAAAGGTATCAATTTTAGCCGAAGCACTTTATTCCGAGGTAATTCCTTTGATTTAAATATAAGCCCCAACAGAGGAGTTAACTTATTGGACGCGGCGGATAGGTCCAATAAGCTTGGTTTTTAGGCTAATCTATCCAGCTCCAGACTGGTTAGCGTATGCTCTCTCACCTTTGCCAGTAAATTATGATCATCAAGCAGCGACTGCCCATAAGATGGAATCATATTTTTCAACCCCTCTTGCCATGCCGCTGTTTTCATCTCCTCTGCAAAGCAAGTTTCGATAATGCCCAGCATGGTTTTCACTGCGGTAGATGCACCCGGTGATGCACCTAATAAAGCCGCAAGGGTGCCGTCGTCGGAATGAATCACTTCGGTGCCAAATTCCAACTGCCCGGCACGCTCCTTGCCTTTTTTAATGATCTGTACCCGCTGCCCGGCCATCGACAAAAACCAGTCAGCAGGCTTTGCATCGGGATAAAATTGCTGCAAGGCTTTAACTCTGGATTTATGTGTCTGCAGTACCTCGGAAATAAGATAACGGATTAAATCAAAGCCATGTAATCCCACTGATAACATCGGAAATAGATTTGCTGCATTGACGGAAGTGGGCAGATCCCAAAACGATCCCTTCTTAAGAAACTTGGTAGTAAACCCGGCAAATGGGCCAAATAACAAGGTCTTCTTGCCGTCAATAATACGTGTATCCAAATGAGGGACTGACATGGGTGGAGCACCTACCGGCGCTTTTCCATAAACTTTAGCATGATGCTTTTCAACCACTTCCGGAATAGTACAGACTAACCATTGCCCGCTGATAGGGAAACCGCCGTATCCTTTCCCCTCATTAATACCGGATGCCTGCAGCAGCGGTAAGGAACCGCCTCCCGCGCCAAGAAAAACAAAGCGGGCATTATAATAACTGTGCGCGCCACCCGTTTTATTTTTGGCTCTTACCCGCCAGCGCTTATCCGCCTGTTTATCAATATGGGTAACACAGTGCTGCACAAGGATTTCAAAATCCCCCATCTCCTGCAGACCGGTCAACATGTCACGGGTTAACGCACCGTAATTGACATCGGAGCCGTAGCGAACTCGGGTTGCGGCAACTTTTTCATCGCTATTGCGTCCCGCCATAATCAAAGGCATCCATTTTTTTAACACTTCAGGATCTTCACTGTATTCCATTGCGGAAAATAGTGGATGCGCAGTCAAAGTTTGATAGCGTTTACGCAGGAACTCAACGTCCTTTTCACCACTGACAAAGCTATGATGAGGTGCCTGATTAATAAAATGGGTAGGACTCGGTAATATTTTTTTATCAACCAGATGGGACCAAAACTGTAACGACTCCTCATATGCGGCATTGATTGAGAAAGCTTTTCTGGTATCGATACTGCCATCACTCATTTCCGGGGTATAATTCAGTTCGCAATAAGCCGCATGACCCGTTCCTGCATTATTCCAACCATCGCTGCTTTCTGTCGCAACATCAGGCAAACGCTCAATCATCGCTATTTTCATAGCAGGGTCTAACTGTTTTAATATAATCCCTAAGGTTGCGCTCATAATACCCGCGCCCACCAGCAGTACATCTACATCTTTTTCAATTGCCGTGTTTTCAATGCTCATAATTTTCAAGTTCAAATGTTAAAGTTATGTTTAACCCATGTTAAAAAACTATCGTCTATGTGTCCATAGCAGATATGAACTATCTTGCCAGGCTACACCTTTAAACGACTTGATATTACTCACCAAGCAGGCTCTTCAGGATAGTTTCCGGCAAAGGTTGCAGACGTTTATTTTTATCTAAGCAAACCATTTCAATATCTCCAATCACCGCCGCTTTAACTGCACCGGGTCGCCACACCTCCTGCCGCCATAATGTTTTGTATTTGCCGTCAATTTTATAGGTTGTGCGAATGTCACAGATTTCAGCAAACTCGACGCCATCCTGAAAAGTCATATTCGCTTTGTAAACCGCGAAACCCAGGCCATGTTCACGCCATAATTTATCCAGCACGTTACTGTCAATAACATGCTCACGGGCGCGTTCAAAATACTTCAAAAAATTAGGATGATAGACCACACCGGAATGATCCGTATCTTCGTAATAGATCTGCACGGCATGATGGTACGTTTTATTCATTAGTTATTTCCAAAATTAGTTGAATTGCGTTATTGGCGTATGGTTAAAGAACTATTACTGAACAGATACCAGGCGTTTTCAGATCCGTTCATACATGCCCTGATAATCAAATAATTCCCGGTCTAAAACCGGTGTTTGATAAAATTTTCTGCAGGCATTTATCAGCAGCATGGTTCGCTCGGAAAAACCATTTTGTAAAAAATGGATCACCTGATCGTGGACTTTATGTTTAAAAGCTAAGCGATTTATAGTGATACCGCTGAGATTATCCGCACTTACCTCAAATTTAAATCCGCAGCTTGCCGCCAGAGCCCATTCTATTGCCTGCGGTCTTATCTCCACTTTTTCAAATTCAGCCTGCTGCTCGGCATCACGACCATCAGGCTCATACCAATAACCGTAATCAACCTGTAAACGGCGCTGCTCACCCGCCACTAACCAATGCGCAATTTCATGCAGTGCACTGGCATAAAAACCATGCGCAAAAAAAATACGGTGCTGCTTATTGGCACTGTCTGCTGGTAAATAAACAGGCTCATCTCCGCCTGCGATTAACAGCGTATTGTATTTATCACCGAAGGTATGGTTAAAGATATCGATAAGGTCTTGGTAATTAAATGAAACTGGCACAGAAACTCTCAATGGATTGGCTGAATTATTCGACAAAATTTGTGACAAATTATACACTTCAACGATAACTTGGGTATACCCTTTAAATTCTAATTCAAATAAGAAGATCCTATGTCACTTATCAGTAAAATTCGCTGTGCTTTCACACTCGGTCAAGGTGTTTTAATCGAAGATAAAGCGTTACAAACAACGAATGACCCTATTGCATTTTTTAATAGCTGGTTAAAACAAGCTGAAGATACCGGCATCATTCTGCCAGAGTCCATGTCTGTATCAACCTGTACGCCGGCGGGCCGCCCCTCTTCGCGCATGGTATTGTTGAAAGAGGTGGATCATAAAGGTTTTGTCTTTTTTACCAATTATGGCAGCCGCAAAGCAGAGGAGCTGGAGGCGAATCCTTACGCAGCACTCCTGTTTCACTGGAATATACTGCAGCGTCAGGTGCGTATTGAAGGGCGAATTGAACGGATCAGCAAAGAAGAATCCAATGCCTACTTTCAGACGCGTGGCCGCGGCAGCCGGATTGGCGCCTGGGCTTCACATCAAAGTCAGGAGCTTGATGATCGTGAGACCTTAGTACAGAAAGTAAAATATTATGAAGAGAAGTTTGCCGGCAAAGAGGTTCCCCTGCCTGAGTTTTGGGGTGGATACCGCGTTATTCCTGAAAGTATTGAATTTTGGCAGGGTAAAGCGGATCGTCTGCATGACCGATTCGTTTATCAAGCGGCAGAAAAGGGCTGGACAGTTAAGCGCTTAAACCCTTAATTTTTATCTAAACAGGGGGAAGTTATTCCCCCTTGCGATTCCCGAAACTGCTGTACAGGTCCGGTTATTTTATTATTTTAAAATCACACGTGCATTAGTTGCCTGTACCGGACGGTTATTCGGCTCTGTCAACACATCAGCAAAAGCTTTAACCTGCTCGGCAGAAACGCCAACGCTCTCTTTTAATACCAACCAGCGCACACCTGCAGAACACGGTGGCGTGCTTAAAGATCCGGTAAAACGGTAAAACGGTAATAGTCCCGGTTTTCCGGCAAAATATCATTTATGTTAAAGACCGTATTTAATTGATATTGATCGCCGGCGTGTTTCGGCATCTGTGACCAGGCCTGCGCAAAAGCGGCATTGCTGCCTTTTTCTGTAAACATTACCGCAACAACAGCCAGGTTACCCGCAGCGTCAGCGTGTACCAGGTGCCCTTCCAATGGATAAGATTGACCGTCAATATGGTTTTCACTCGGCGCATGAAAATGCACCTGTTTTAGAGAAAACTGCTGACCATCAACGGTCAGGCTGCGTTGATAGCCGCATTGCTGACACTGAACCAGCCGGCAATACTATTGCGGGTTTTAAGTGTCGGTTTGACTTCATGGGGGAAACGCTCACTCAAAAAAATGACCAGGGTGCCGAGTAGTGGATTGATCACATCAAGGGGCTGATCCAACTCATCATAGATCACCAGCTGACCGCCGTCTTTTTCCTGCCATTCAGGGTTAAGAAAAAAGACCGTGGTTAACAGACGGTTTTGACTGCCTTTTAGTGCATCAAGATGTTTTTTGTAAAAAGCCCCCGGCTCATAAACGGCGTAATGACTTTCGTAATGAAACAGGCCCATAAATAAGCGTCGATTTAAGCCATCTTTTAACTGGCTCATGATCGTCAAATATTCACGGTCGATATGATCTTGATTGTTCAGCCAGGCTATTTTATCTGAACGGATAAAAGTATTAACTTGTTGATCAATACCCCGCCCGATAGCGGCTTTCTTAAAGTTAATATTCTGCTCAGTCTGCATTTTTTCAAGCAGCGCTAAGCTCACATAATCAGGAATAATATCAGATAAAAGGATATATCCTTTATCGACCAACGCATCAGCGATTTCATCCAGCACTGCTTCACTTATTTGCGAAACCATACATGCTACATCCAATAAAGAGGCTACGCTTTTTACTTTACTCAAGGGCCGGGAAAGGAAGTTTTTGGCCTGATTTTCGAGGGGGCGTCGAAATAAGGTATGATGGCCATACCTCAGTTATTTTGCGGCGATTTTATAGCAATAAAAGCTCTGCAACAACATAAATTATCACCTTTAAATTCAATTACATAAACTAAAAACCGGATAACCCGCAAAACGTTTTTTTGAATTTAGCTTCTCTGGGCAATGCAACTTTTTTACAGCATGCTAAAAGAAAGTTTTTAAAATTCAATAAACAAAGGTGCAGACATAGCACAAACAAAAGACTTCCGGATGCTATACCCATGATACTTCAAGATGTGTTAATACTCAGAAGTCTTTTTCGATAGTGGCAACTTCTCCGACAAAGCGGACATTAACCGTGTTCAATTTAAAGTTACAGACGGTACAAAACACCTATAAGTAGGTAGATCTTCAAATAAATCTTTTAATGCCGGTTATGCTAATTGAAGCTCACCCAGCTAAAGCAAGGTGATTCTTGTCGTCAACGGTTTAGGCATTGCAACATTAAGTTGCGTTAGTCTTCTAAAACCTCTTACAAGCGTTTAACGTGTCGGCACTACCTGCCGCCACGAATTTTTAAGC
>NZ_JBFGZY010000160.1:0-9011 GCF_041586535.1 Psychromonas sp.
CGCTTAAAAATTCGTGGCGGCGGGTAGTGCCGACACGTTAAACGCTTGTAAGAGGTTTTAGAAGACTAACGCAACTTAATGTTGCAATGCCTAAACCGTTGACGACAAGAATCACCTTGCTTTAGCTGGGTGAGCTTCAATTTTTCTGAAACGCCACACACCACAAAATTATCGTAAAATTTTATATGGTATAACAAAATGTTACTTCCCCTGATCAATATATTCGCTATATTATTGATCGTGATTAAATAAAGTAACTTTCGCTGATAAAAACGTAAAGGGAATAACATGGCTAAAATATTCAATGACAATTCACAATCTATTGGTAATACACCTCTGGTTCGTTTAAATAACGTAACGAAAGGAAATGTTTTCGCAAAAATAGAAAGTCGTAATCCAAGTTTCAGTGTTAAATGCCGTATCGGTGCCAACATGATCTGGGATGCAGAGAAAAAAGGTACGTTGACTAAAGATGTTGAACTGGTTGAACCGACCAGTGGTAACACTGGTATTGCACTTGCGTTTGTAGCAGCTGCGCGTGGTTACAAAATCACCTTAACAATGCCAAATACAATGAGTGTCGAACGACGTAAACTGTTAAAAGCACTCGGTGCTAACCTGGTACTGACAGATGGCGCACTGGGCATGAAAGGTGCGATTAATGAAGCTGAAGCGATCGTAAACTCAAATCCTGGTAAATATTTATTGCTGCAGCAGTTTGATAATCCGGCAAACCCGGAAATTCATGAAAAAACAACCGGTCCGGAAATTTGGAACGATACTGATGGTGAAATAGACGTATTTGTTGCTGGTGTTGGTACTGGCGGTACTATTACCGGTGTAAGCCGTTACATTAAACAAACTCAAGGAAAAGCAATCACTACTGTTGCTGTTGAACCGGTCGATTCCCCGGTTATCGCACAGACGCTTGCAGGAGAAGAGGTCAAACCTGGCCCGCATAAAATTCAGGGTATAGGCGCTGGTTTTATTCCTAAAAATTTAGATCTTTCTTTAATTGATCACGTTGAAGCCGTCAGTAACGATGATGCGATTGAAATGGCACGTCGTCTAATGGAAGAAGAAGGAATCCTGGCGGGAATCTCTTCCGGTGCTGCAGTTGTAGCTGCCGCACGCCTGGCTGAGAAAGCGGAATATAAAGATAAAAATATTGTCGTTATTTTACCAAGCTCAGCTGAGCGCTACCTATCAAGCGCACTATTTGCGGGTGTCTTTGAAGGTGAAAATTTCGCTTAAATAGATAAATTGGTTTTGATCATACAGTCGCGCAAAACCCCACGACTGTATGATTATTAACCACTTGCACTATGCCTCTTTATCATTCCACATTTTCAACACTGCCTTTAGGCGACGCAGATCACATAAAGTTCCGTTTATATAAAATTTTTATTACACATCGGCAAAAATATATTGACCTCGTCACAGTTTTTAAGGAATATTCAGCAACAATTTGAACAATTTAAATGTTGCGCGTGATCTAAGCCTGATTTTTCAGCTTTTAATACCTCACTGGTAAACAAAAAATTGACCTAGGTTAACACTAAGATCAAATTTATTGGTTACCTTACGCAACACAAAATTATTTCTCTGTTATCATGCTATCTTCCTTTTTCAAGGCAGCAAGATAGCCTCCAATTTCTCACAACAATTAGGATATAACCATGTTTGAACAAAAAGTAATTATCACTGCACCACACGGTCTACATACTCGTCCAGCTGCACAATTTGTAAAAGAAGCTAAATCTTTTGAATCTGCAATTTCTGTTGAAGTTGGCGAAAAATCTGCGAGTGCTAAAAGTTTATTTAAACTACAAACTTTAGGTCTAGTTCAAGGTACTGAAGTAAATATCAAAGCCGAAGGTGCTGATGAGCAAAAAGCTGTTGAGACTCTTATTGAGTTAATGGCCACGCTTGTATAGTTTTACTGCGTAATTTGTGAATTTTAATTAGTACTTTAAAGGATAGTTTATGATATCTGGTATTCTAGCATCTCCTGGCATAACCATCGCGAAAGCATTGTTATTACAGGAAGATGAAATCACTCTTAACACTGCAAAAGTAAGTAATGTTGATAAAGAAATCGCACGATTTTTAGATGGGCGTACAACAACGTCAGCTCAACTTGAAGTTGTAAAACAAAAAGCATTAGAAACGTTTGGCGAAGAAAAAGAAGCCATCTTTGAAGGCCATATCATGCTACTTGAAGATGAAGAGCTGGAAGAAGATATTATTTCTTACATCCGTGAAAACAAATGCAGTGCTGATTTTGCGGTTCATACAGTTGTTGAAGATAACGCAACAATGCTTCAGCAACTAGATGATCCTTACCTACGTGAGCGTGCCGCTGATTTCCGTGATATCGGCAGCCGTTTACTGAAAAATGTACTAGGTATTGAAATTGTTAATTTGAGTGATATTGCTGAAGAGGTTGTTCTAATCGCTAACGATTTAACACCATCAGAAACTGCACAAATTAACCTTGATAAAGTATTAGGTTTTATCACCGATATTGGTGGCAGAACTTCACATACTTCAATCATGGCTCGTTCATTAGAAATTCCTGCTATTGTTGGTACTAATGATATTACCAAACGTGTCCAAAACGGTGATATGATCGTTTTAGATGCGCTTAATAACAAGATCATTATTAATCCGACTGCGGCAGAAATTGAAGAAGCGAAGCAGACCAAAGCTGCATTTCTAGCAGAAAAAGCGGAACTTGCCAAGTTGAAAGACTTGCCTGCAGTAACACTTGACGGACATCATGTAGAAGTGTGCTCAAATATCGGTACTGTAAAAGATACCGATGGAGCAAAACGCAATGGCGCTGAAGGTGTTGGTTTATACCGTACTGAATTCCTGTTTATGGATCGTGATCAGTTACCTACTGAAACAGAACAGTTTCTAGCTTATAAAGACGTTGTTGAGGCAATGGAAGGCAAAGCTTGTATTATCCGTACCATGGATATTGGTGGAGATAAGGATTTACCATACCTTGACTTACCAACTGAGATGAATCCTTTCTTAGGCTGGCGTGCAATCCGTATCTGTTTCGATCGTCCGGAAATTATGAACCCTCAATTACGTGCTTTATTGCGTGCATCTGCATTCGGTAAAATCCGTATTATGTTCCCGATGATCATCTCAGTTGAAGAAATTCGTCGACTTAAAGATATTTTAGAGACATTAAAAGCTGAACTAACTGCTGAAGGTATCGCTTATGATAAAGATATCGAAATCGGTGTTATGATCGAAACGCCGGCAGCGGCAGCGATTGCTCATCATCTTATCAAAGAAGTAGATTTCTTCAGTATCGGTACAAATGATTTAACCCAATATACTCTTGCTGTAGACCGAGGTAATGAACTTATCTCTTCCCTATACAACCCGATGACACCATCTGTATTAAGCATCATCAAAACAGTTATTGATGCTTCTCATGCAGAAGGTAAATGGACGGGTATGTGTGGTGAATTAGCGGGCGATGAAAGAGCTACCTTATTGTTACTTGGTATGGGTCTGGATGAGTTCTCAATGAGTGCTATTTCTATCCCAACGGTTAAGAAAATTATCCGTAATACTAATTTTTCAGATGTAAAAGCACTGGCTGATAAAGCATTATCAGTCGCAACGGCAGCTGAAATTGAAACCTTAGTTAATGAATTCAATAAAACGAAAGGCATTAACTAAATATTTAAACGGGCTATAATGTAAAGGAATGCAGCTATAGCTCATTAAATATAATAAATATTAACAATAAGTTGGAGTTAAACCATGGGTTTTTTCGATTCATTAAAAAAAGCAGTTTCCGGCAGTACAAAAGCTGAAGGTACAATCGATATTATTGCACCTCTATCAGGTGAGATCGTAGCGATTGAGGATGTGCCTGACGTTGTTTTTGCTGAAAAAATAGTAGGTGATGGTATCGCTATTCGCCCGACCGGCAATAAAATGGTTGCACCATGTGATGGTGAAATTGGTAAAATTTTTGAAACAAACCACGCATTCTCTCTTGAGTCTGATAATGGTATTGAGCTTTTTGTACACTTCGGTATTGATACCGTTGAGCTAAAAGGTGAAGGTTTTACTCGTATTGCTCAGGAAGGACAAAAAGTAAAAATGGGTGATACTATCATTGAATTTGATCTCGCATTTCTTACTGAAAAGGCAAAATCTATTTTAACGCCTGTTGTAATATCCAACATGGACGAGATTAAAGAGCTACAAAAATTATCTGGTACTGTTGTAGTTGGCACTGATCCTGTTATTAAAATCGTTAAATAAATTACACTTTATTTTAACTTTTAAAAGAGTCGCTTATGCGACTCTTTTTGTTTCTGTGCTGATCTTATAACTATTCCTTGTTACAATATTTTAACTATTTATTGCTAACAGGTAAAAAATGACAACAACACTCTATGGTATCTCCAATTGCGACAGCGTTAAAAAAGCCCAGAAATGGCTGCAGCAGAATAACCTGTCTTATACTTTTCATGATTATCGTAAAGATGGTTTAGATAAAAACCTGATTGAATCATTTTTAGCACAGATTGCATGGTCAGATCTTCTCAATAAACGCAGTACCAGTTTCAGACAGTTAAGCACAGAGCAAAAAGAAAATTTATCAGTCGAAACGGTTATTGAACTGTTTATCGAATTTCCGACATTAATCAAGCGCCCCTTATTAATTCATAATAACCAATACCAGCTTGGCTTTAACATCGGTAACTACAACACACTATTTTCATTATAAAGGAAGCACCATGTCAGATAGCCCAGTTTTGGCTCTTTTAAAAGATTTAATAAGCCGACGTTCCATTACGCCGGAAGACGCTGGTTGCCAGCAATTATTAATCTCCAGACTTGAAAAATTAGGATTTGAATGTGAAGTAATGGTATTTGAAGACACCACTAATTTATGGGCGAGACGCGGGATGGAAAAACCCCTTTTTTGTTTTGCCGGACACACCGATGTGGTACCAACGGGTCCTGAAAAAAATTGGACATACCCTCCTTTTGAGCCAACCGTGAGTGATGGTCTGTTATTTGGCCGTGGCGCAGCAGATATGAAAAGTGGTATTGCCGCCTTTATGATCGCCTTAGAACAGTTTATTGCCAAGCACCAGGATCACAACGGCTCAATTGCCTTACTGATTACCAGTGATGAAGAAGGCCCTTTTATCAACGGCACAACCCGTGTTATTGATACACTGGAAGCGAGAAATGAAAAAATAGATTATTGCATTGTCGGAGAGCCTTCCAGCACAGAGCATGTCGGGGATACCATTAAAAATGGCCGCAGAGGCTCATTAACAGCCGATTTAACCATTAACGGAATCCAAGGTCACGTTGCCTACCCGCATCTGGTAGAAAACCCTATACATAGCTGTGTAGGAGCCCTTACTGAACTCTCACAAATACAGTGGGATGAAGGTAATGAATATTTCCCGCCAACCAGTTTTCAAATAACCAACTTCAACTCCGGCACTGGTGCGAGCAATGTTGTTCCCGGTGAAGCACAGATTCAATGTAACTTCCGTTACTCAACGGAGTTAACAGCTGAACAAATCGTTAACAGAGTCGTAAGTATATTAGAAAAACACGCACTTAAATATCAAATTGAATGGACTTATAATGGATCGCCCTTTATTACCCGCCCGGGCTCATTAACCAATGCGGTGAGTGAGGCAATATTATCTGTAACGGGTTTAACCACTGAACTTTCCACCAGTGGCGGTACTTCTGATGCACGTTTTATCGCTCCGACAGGCGCACAGGTAGTGGAAGTCGGTCCGGGTAATAAAACCATTCACAAAGTTAATGAGTGTGTGAAAATTGCAGATCTGGAAGAGCTTGTGCATATTTACCGCATTACTCTGGAAAAATTATTAGCATGCTAGCTGAGCAGTTAACCGGTCAGGTGCTTTCGCACTTAGACCGGCTTACAGAGAATATATACCTGCATAAGCAGGCAATCCCTGCTTTTGAAGGCCTGCAATCCGCAGCGAAAGACGCTGGCTTCAATTTACAAATAGCCAGCGGATTTCGCAGCTTTGAACGACAACGACTTATCTGGAATAACAAGTTCTCAGGCAAAACCAGAATACTGGATAAAAATGAGCAGCCCCTGATAACGGAACAATTATCGGATAGTGAAAAGTTATTTGCTATTCTGCACTGGTCGGCTTTGCCCGGCGCGAGTCGCCACCACTGGGGGACAGATTTTGATATTTATGATCCAAATCTGCTGCCAAAAGACAAAAGCCTGCAATTAACCGTCAGTGAATACACTTATAAAGGTTATTTTTTTGAGCTCAATCAGTGGCTCTCAGATAATATGAAACGCTTTGATTTTTATCGCCCCTACCAACAGTACAACGGCGGGGTGGCCATCGAGCCATGGCACTTGAGTTATTTACCTGTTGCTGAAAATGCCATGGAGCAATTAACACAACCTCTCATAAAACAGACTATTCTGGAAAATAATGTACTTGGTAAGTCGCTTATATGCGAACAATTGCCTATTATATATAAACAGTTCATATGTAATGTTCAACGGTCGTGATAACTAACTGAAATAAGAAGGTAATATGATAGAAAAAAGGGAGTTTCCGCGTGTCCAACATGGTGGTTTTTGCATATTAGCCAGAGAAGAATCCACAGAAATAGAGACATGGCAGTGCAGCATAATCAATATTTCAGCTCACGGGGCGTTAATTGAATGCCCCGATAATTGGCCCGGTGCCAAAAATGATAACGTGCGTATGACGTTAACGCTGGATGGGGATAAAATCGATATAAAGATGAGTGGCATTATTGCGCATCAACATCCTGGCGTTTTAGGGGTTGAGTTTATAACCCTGAATCTGGACAGTTTAGCGCACTTAGAAAAAATTATCGCACTGAATATTGCTAAAGAAACCTTACTGGATAAACAGGCGTAAAAATAATTAACGGATAAGCAATACCCTATAGTCACATTAATCGCTATACCCAAACGACTTCAAAATACAAACTGTTGCATCTTGAAGGAGCCTGGGTATATGGGCTTATATCGCTTTTTATCCAGACAAAATTACCCGTTACTGCCAACTGGCGCATTTATGTACGCTTAAAATACATAAAGCACCCTGTAAATCCAGATGGTTCAGCGAAACAGCCGCTTTCTCCTGCACTATTGGTTTAGCGTGAATCGCAATACCTAACGCAGATGCCTGCAGCATCAGCAGATCATTAGCACCATCACCAATAGCAACAGTTTGTGACATCGGGATAGTGAATTTTTCCGTCAATTCCGATAAGGTACGCGCCTTAACTTTCGCATTGACTATCTCCCCCACCACCTCTCCGGTTAAGTGATTATCAACAATTTCCAACGTATTCGCTCTGGCAACATCAAAACCATGGTCATCTTTGAGGCGATCTGCAAAATAGTTAAACCCGCCGGAGGCAATAGCCACTTTCCAGCCTGCTGCTTTTAACCCCTTAATAAGCTCAAGTAGACCCGGCATCAGCGGCATATTATCAGCTACTTCTTTCAAAATAGAAACAGGCGCGCCAGCCAGTTTATTGACTCGTGTACACAGGCTTTGATTGAAATCCAGCTTGCCCTGCATCGCTAAAGCAGTCACCGCAGAGACCTGCTCACCAACGCCATATAAGCGGGCAATTTCATCAATACACTCTATCTGGATCGTAGTTGAATCCATATCCATTAAAACTAAACCGGGTTTACTCCAATCAGGAAATTTTTCCATTAACGCAAAATCCAGCTGACTGGTTTTTGCAAAATCATCTAATTTCCCCTTTAGAGATTCAGGAAAAGCATTTAAGGCCAAACGTATAACAGTTACATTTTCAATTACTTCCGGTGAAAACAATTGTACCGTATCGACTTTTTCATTTTCTAAAAGAGTCAGCAGCTGCTGCAAATCCTGTGTGGTAAACTGCTTACCCATCATAATAAGCTCGGCTTTCACGTCAAAGCCTGAAATTAATGCTTGTGTTACGTTTCCTTGATGATAAAAGATATTTCCCGGCTCACTAACATCTTGTTTTAAAATATCTCGCCATTGTATTAATGATTGCGAATTTGAAGGGTTGAAAAGCTTTTTCGTTACTTTCACTGTAAAATACCTATGCATAAATGGATTAAAATGATGGGCAACACCATAACTATTGCGATTTGCCTTTGCAAGCTTTAGCCGCCAGTTCTCAAGGAATAATATTAATGAATAAAAAAATGTATTATCTATTGCGTAAATTGCAAATATTAAGTTTATTAACGATCTGCGGGATTATTGGCTATCAATTTATGAACTTGAATTCTACCTCTAATGCCATGCGCTATCAGCAAACCGAAAGGTTCTCCTATTCATTAACCAATCTGGCGGCGGCAGAGGCATCGCGCTATCTTGCGCAGCAACAGAACAAAAATTTACAAATACTTATCAAAGACTTGACTAATGACCCAAGCGTCAGAGACGCTGTGATCTATGATCAGTTCGGCAACATTATTTTTCAATCTGAAGACGCGCTGCCACTGCCGATATTACTCAACATTGATTCTTCCGATGATCCGCGTGCAAAAGGTGTGACTCCCCGTATAGCAGAGCTGTATAAGGACAATAAGAAAATTGGCTATATTCGAATTTCACTGGAGCAGCAGAAACTGCTGAGTTTAATTTCTGATTATCAAAAACAAAGTCTTTCAACCATGTTACTATTATTCGTCTTATCTTTTTCAGCCGGCACCATCATCATGGCGCTGTTTTTTAGAAAAGCGGAAGCTGCTTATTACCGCTTGTCAGCTATGATCACCCGATTAATTGGAAAAAACAAAGAACATACGCAATATTGAAGCTCACCCAGCTAAAGCAAGGTGATTCTTGTCGTCAACGGTTTAGGCATTGCAACATTAAGTTGCGTTAGTCTTCTAAAACCTCTTACAAGCGTTTAACGTGTCGGCACTACCTGCCGCCACGAATTTTTAA
>NZ_JBFGZY010000161.1:0-8961 GCF_041586535.1 Psychromonas sp.
CGCTTAAAAATTCGTGGCGGCAGGTAGTGCCGACACGTTAAACGCTTGTAAGAGGTTTTAGAAGACTACCGCAACTTAATGTTGCAATGCCTAAACCGTTGACGACAAGAATCACCTTGCTTTAGCTGGGTGAGCTTCAATATAGCATTAAGTATCAATGTGTTATCGTGCGAATGGGCGGTATGATGTAAGCCAACTCTCATTTACTCTTAAAAAAGCAACTTCGGTTGCTTTTTTTGTACCTGTCATTCAATAACGTTGTATCTTCTGTAAAATATTATTCACTGAATAAGCATTAAAAATCACATCCCGATAGCCATTCTGCAAGCCCATTTAATTATTCTTCTGAGAATAAAAACAAATGTTTTCAGATTGTAAAGTAAATACTGTAACTATCTAGCAGCTCTCATTTTATGGTGGTTTAAGAGTGCTATAGTCATAACAGCTGTAGAGTACTTAACAGAGGGATAGGCATGAAAATAATACTTAATCAAAAGCAGGATATTCTAGATCAAATCTTTTCCCGGCTAAAAAGCTATTTTTCGCTCCCAGAACAAAAAAATCTGGATCAGTTTATTCAATGCATTTTCCGGGATGTTGCTGTGACTGATTTAAGCCAGATATCACTAACTGATCTGGCTGGAATGACCGTTTCATTATGGCGTGAAACCCTCAAGTGGAAAGGAAACCAGGCGAAAGTCCGTGTTTTTAATCCGGATGTTGAACAGGACGAGTGGCAATCAACGCATACCGTGCTGACCGTTTTATGTCGCAATACACCCTTTGTTATTGATACATTAAAACTGGTTATAAATGAAGAAAATGTGAAATTACACCGCCTTTATTATGGCGAAATGACCACAGAGCGGGACAAAAACGGAAAATTAATTTCTCTTGAACGAGAAAACGTCAATGAATTATTACTCTATTTTGAAATTGATCAAACCACTTCAAAGGCAGAGCGTGAACAGATTGCCGCTAAAATCCAAACGGCGCTGGAAGATGTTGCCCTGGTGGTTGATGATTTTGAAGCCTTACAAAATACGCTTAAAGAAGCGATTGAAGCCAGTAAAGCAGATAATTTGCAAGTCCAGATAGAAAACTTAAAAGAGCAGCAGACCTATTTATCATGGATGTTAAAAGATCATTTCACTTTTCTCGGTTGTGATCAATTTAGCGTTGAAAACGGGCAGATTAAAGCTGAGCCGGGGAGTCAGTTGGGGATGTTAAAACGCCCTGATTTTATGAATAAAGTTTACCATTTTGAATCAGCTGAGGCATTAAAGTTGCCTACTCTTGTCCATTTCAGTAAAGCATCGCAACGTGCCATGGTTCATCGCAGAGCTTACCCTGATACCGTTTATATCAAGCATTTTAATGAAGCAGGAAAGTTAGTGTCCGGTTTTCGTTTTATCGGCTTATATACTTCCTCTGTTTACAGCAGTACGCCCATTGATGTTCCCATCATACGTAATAAACTCGCGAATATGTTAAAACAGTCGGGTTATAGCCTGGGGGGGCATTATTATAAAGAGCTTTCCCAGATCTTATATACCTACCCGATTGAAGAGCTGCTGTTATGTGATGAAAATGAATTATTACAAAATGCCACCGAAGTCCTGCATGCCCAGGAGCGTAAAGAGTTAAAACTGTTTTTACGCATGGATGGTAATAATCAATTTGTCGTGGCCATTTTGTACGTGCCTCGCGATGTTTACAATACCAAGGTAAGGTTGGACTTTGAAGAGTTAATCTGCCGCACCTTAGAGGTGACCGACCGCGATTTTCAAACCTATTTAAGTGAATCAAATTTAGCCCGTTTACGTTTGGTATTAAGGTTAAAAACTCCGCTTGAATCTCCCCTGGAAGTACAAGCCATACAAGATCGTATGAAACAGTTAACCAAGCTCTGGAGTGATGAGTTACAGGAGTCTTTAATTGAAAATTTCGGTGAAGAACGTGGCATAAAACTTATTAGAAAATACCATTTAGCATTTCCGCCAAGTTATCAGGATAGTTTTAGTCCGCGTGTTGCCGTGGCTGATATTGAACGTATAGAGTCCCTCTACTCCGATAAGGAACGCGCCATGACCTTGCGTTTCTATCGTTCCATGGAGCCTAACGGCAGCGAGTTAAAATTAAAACTTTTCCACCAGAACGGTGCGTTATTGTTATCGGATCTTATTCCGATTTTAGAAAACCTTGGGCTGAAGGTAGCTGAAGAATATCCTTATAAGGTCACGCCCAATAAAGAAAAATCTTTCTGGTTATATGATTTCACTTTAATTTATTCGCAGGTATTTGATTTTAATCCTGCTACATATCATGATGTTTTTGCCGATGCATTTTTATCTATATGGTACGGGCTCGCTGAAAATGATCCCTTTAATAAACTTATTTTAGGGACTGGACTCGCCTGGCGGGATATTGCCATGCTGCGTGCATATGCGAAATATTTAAAACAAATACGCTTTGGTTTCAGCCTCTACTCAATCGCAAAAACATTGCTGGACCATAGCCTGCTGGTGAAGGAGTTAGTGGTACTGTTCAGGTTACGTTTTGATCCGGAAAATGTTATCGATCTGGAAAAACAGAAAAAATTAGAAGAGAAAATACTTAACGCATTAAATGATGTGACAAACCTTAATGAAGATCGTGTGTTAAGGCAGTATGTTGAATTGATTATGGCCACTATCCGAACCAATTATTATCAGCAATGCGAGGGGAAAAATAAACCCTACATCAGTTTTAAATTCGATCACAGTAAAATTACAGAGATTCCGTTGCCACGTTTAAATGTGGAAATTTTTGTCTATTCACCGCGTATAGAAGGGGTGCATTTACGCGGCGGTAAAGTGGCTCGAGGCGGTTTACGCTGGTCGGATCGCCGTGAAGATTACCGTACGGAAATATTAGGTCTGGTAAAAGCACAGCAGGTCAAAAACGCAGTAATTGTGCCGGTCGGTGCCAAAGGTGGTTTTGTTGCGAAAAAACTCCATCCGGCTATGGATAGAGAGCGTTTTATGAAAGAGGGGATCAGCAGCTACAAGTTATTTGTCAGCGCACTGCTGGATCTAAGCGATAACCTTGAGCAGGGTAAGGTTATACCGCCGGTGGACGTGGTCAGGTATGATAGCGATGATCCCTATTTTGTAGTTGCTGCGGATAAAGGCACTGCCTCTTTTTCTGATTATGCCAATGAAATCGCAGTGGCTAGAAACTTCTGGTTAAATGATGCCTTTGCCTCCGGTGGTAGTAATGGCTATGACCATAAAGCGATGGGGATCACTGCGCGCGGCGCATGGATTAGTGTTCAGCGTCATTTTCGTGAGCTGGGTGTTGATGTGCAGCAGCAAGCGATCAGTGTGATTGGTATCGGTGACATGGCGGGTGATGTCTTTGGCAACGGCATGTTAAGTTCGCATTCAATCTCTTTATTGGGAGCGTTCAATCATCTGCATATATTTATTGATCCGGAGCCTAAGGATCTACAGGCTTGTTTTACCGAGCGAAAACGCTTATTTAACACCCCGGGAACCGGGTGGAACGATTATAACCAGAGTTTAATTTCCGCTGGTGGCGGTGTTTTTGAACGCAAAGCCAAGTCAATTTATGTCTCTCCGGAAATGGCCAAACGTTTTGATATTCAGCAGAAGAAGGTCACCCCTAATGAGTTGATAACGCTGTTATTAAAAGCACAGGTTGATTTGATTTGGAATGGCGGCATCGGCACCTATGTAAAAGCCAGTACACAAAGTCATGCCGATGTGGGAGACAAAGCGAATGATGTTCTGCGGGTTAATGCAAATCAGCTGCGCTGCCGGGTGATTGGTGAAGGGGGAAATTTGGGTGTAACCCAGTTGGCGCGTATTGAATACTCCTTAAAGGGAGGGTTATGCTTTACTGATGCCATTGATAATGCCGGAGGAGTGAACTGCTCAGATTTAGAGGTTAATATTAAAATTCTACTCGATAAATTGGTTTCAGACGGTGATCTGACGGTTAAACAGCGTAATCTTTGGCTGCTTAATATGACCGAGCAGGTCGCACAAATAGTTCTTAAGAATAATTACCGCCAGGCACAAAGTATCAGCCTTTCTTATTTAGAGGGGTATAAACGTATTGAAGAATACCGCCGGCTTATTTGTAATTTAGAAGAGAAAGGTAAACTTAATCGCAGTATTGAATTTATTCCGACGGAAGATCTGCTTAATGAACGCAAAAATAGCCACTTGGGTTTAACGCGCCCGTGTATTGCTGTGATGCTGGCTTATGCTAAAAATGAAATGAAGGAAGCTTTAGCCAATGAGCATGTCTCCGGCGACTCTTGTTTAATTAAAGAAGCTGAAAAAATATTCCCCGAAGCGCTAGTGCTGAAATATAAAAATGAAGTTTATCAGCACCCATTGGTCAATGAAATCGTTGCAACTCAGATAAGCAATGATATTTTCAACTGCATGGGAGCCACTTTTGTACATCGCTTGATGTCCAGTACAGGTTGTTCATTTCTGGACATTTGTAAGGCCTGGGTGGCTGCCAGAGAGGTTTTCGCAATGATTCCCATCATGGAAGAGATTGAGGCGTTGGATAATCAAGTGATTGCCGGTGTGCAAAGTGATTTAATGCTGAGATTGAAACACATGGTTGGTCAGGGCACGCGCTGGATTATTCGCAATCACCGCACGGATCTTAATATCGGCGTGCTGATTGCGCAATATCAGCAGCCAATCAGAATGTTGGCAGAGCAATTTGACAGCATTTTAAGTGGGGCATCTGTTATCCACCGACAGCAGGCAGCCTCTGCGTTAATCGCTGATAAGATTCCGGAAAAACTGGCATACTCGTTGGCTAGTGTGGATCAGGTTTATGCTATGTTGGGGGTTATTTTAGTCGCTGCAAAAGTGCAGATTGAACCTCAACTTGCTGTGCAGGTCTATTTCCATAGCGGAGAGCAACTAAGACTATTTGATGTCGCTAAGCAGCTTAACCTGCTACCCGTTGATAATAACTGGCAGTCTCTTGCGCGGGAAGCAATGCATGATGATCTTGAATGGCAACAGATAAGGATCACTAAGAGTATCTTAGAAATGGTAAAAGAGGGGACTGATATCGCTGAGGCTTATGTTGAATGGCATTCATCAAATCATATTCTTTTTGAACGCTGGCAACGTATGGCGGATGCCTTAATGGCGGTGAGTGCCCCTGAGTACAGTATGTGCCAGGTAGCGCTGCGTGAATTGCTGGATCTGTCACAGGCTTAATTTTACCTGTGCTGGAAATCGGTCTACAGTTTCTATACCGATGTTACTTCAAAGTGCTTTGTCAGGCACGAACTCGAAGACCAGATCAAGGCGCAGCATGAGGTAATGGTTATTCCCTTTTCGATTGTTGCAACGCAGAGCTGGTTTTCGAGCCAGCGCCCTGTAGGGCAAGGCAACTTATACCAATGTGCGTTGGTATAAAATCTCTCTGTAGAATAACTGCACTGCAATTTTATGCCTGGCATCCCGGCACCATTTGCCTTGCTGACTTTGCATCTTGAAGTATCATGGGTATATAACCGTTATCTTGAATTTTGATTGATAACGGTTACAGGCATCAATCCAGCACCGATATCAATATCGGGTAACTATCAAGGATAAAAGATGAAAACGGTTTATTTTGTCCAGCATGGCATTGCGCACTCGAAAGAGATTGATCCGAGCAGACCTTTAACGGATATCGGCATGGATCAGGTTCGTCAGGTTGCAACCTATTTAAAAGATCATCATATTAAAATCGCTAAAATTTGTCATAGTGGCAAATTACGTGCTCAACAAACTGCATTATTGTTTTCTGAAATATTAGCCGTCGGTAACGTAGCTGCAATTAAGGGGATGGAACCCACAGACAGTGCAACGAAATTGGTTGCACAACTCACTGAAGATGCGGTCATGTATATCGGGCACCTGCCTAACCTCTGCAACGCAGTAGCGCTGCTGATCAGCGGTAATAGTAATAAACAGGTACTCAAATTTAAAAACTCAGCGGTCGCATGTATCGAAATAGAAACAGAGGCTGCGAGTCTGCAGTGGTTTATTACACCCGAGATGTGTTAGTTCAAGGAAGTAGAGATGGAACCGGGATTAGTGATATTTGTACTATCATTATCGGTAATGATGCTTAAAGCCTTTCATTCCAGATGGGATTAAAGCTTATGACTGCACCAGTAGTAATCGCTGAACTATTACCCGCACACAAAACAATCCTCTCTGCAGTGGATCAAGTTCGCCCCCTGCAAAAACAGTTAGACCTCGCGTTTATACTGATCATAAAAAGATGCAGCGAAAAAGTGAATAAAATCTGGCGCCGCTCATTCTCCCTGAAAGTGATGTTAGTCATCTTATCAATGGCAACAACGCTTTTTGTCGGCTTCAAGTTTCAAGATTGGCAAGTGGATTGGCTGCATGTGAGCCTGCTGATCTGCGCAATTGTCACTGGGTTGTGGGTTTTTGAAATATTTAAGGACTATCGCAGTGCCTGGTTAAACGCATTAGCGTTGCAGAATAGCATCAGCAGACTGTATTCAGAGTATCAACTGCTATTAGACTGTGTCACTTTTTTAGAGAAACAGTCTCTGCCCGCAAAAGATTCATTAACGCTTGAGCAAGTGTATGTGCAATATTGGAACAGGCTACAGGTGCTACTGAATGGCACGGATACAGCCTGTTAAAGATCAATAGCTTCTGGACATGGAGACGTTCTTGCTATTGGACTTGTTGTGCCAGTTTGTTCAGTATAAATGCACTGCCGACAAAGCCGAAGCTTGCCGTTACCATTGTCGAGGCACCAAATCCGGTTGCACAGTCCATCTTCATATTGCCATCAGATTCTGATTTTTGCTGACAAACTTCACCATGCAGATCCGGATAACGTAACTGCTCGGTGGAGAATACACAATCCACTCTGAACTTGCGCTTGGGGTTTTTGCTGAAATTAAAAAAACGGCGCAGTTCCGAACGTACTTTGGCAGCTAAAGGATCTTGTACTGTGCGTGATAAATCAGTGACTTGGATTTGGGTCGGATCCAACTGCCCGCCCGCACCACCGCAGGTCAGCAGAGGATACTTATTACGTTTACAATGGGCGATTAATGCCACCTTGGCTTTGATGCTGTCTATAGCATCAAAAACATAATCAAATTCACTGGATAAATATTCAAAGCAGTTTTCTTTATCAATAAAATCATCAATCAAATTCAATTGTATTTCAGGGTTTATTAATCGGCAGCGGGCGGCCATTGCTTCTATTTTTGTTTCTCCAATGGTATCTGCTAAGGCATGCACTTGACGATTGGTATTCGTTACACAGATATCGTCCATATCAATCAGGGTGATTTGGCCGATCCCGGAACGTGCCAGGGCTTCAACAACCCATGAGCCAACACCACCAATACCAATAACACAAACGTGGCTTTGTTGAAATTTGCTAAGCGCCTTACTGCCGTATAAGCGTTTAATGCCACCAAATCGGTTTTCGTATTGTTCTGTCATGTCACTACTCAGTAAAAATTTAAAAGAAAAAGCCCCTCCTAAGAAGGGGCAGTTTGTTATTATATTATGAAGTGCCGGGCAAATAGAAACTATTTAATTAAAGGCGCCTGCACAATGCTATCTAAATTACTGAACAAGTAACTTAGAACTGCCCCATATTGAAGGCATTAAGTTGTGCTAGCTGGTGAATAATAATGTTTTTTATTATTTTGTTATTTGCTTGTCGGCAGGAAATCTTACCCCGGTTAAACGGCGAATTTCGGTGATCACGGCAGAGGTTGTTTTGGCCCGTTGTACCGCTTCCTGATCCATTTTCCCTTCTCTGATTTGCTTGGCGAAAAAACTCGCTTCGTCGCTCATGCTGTTCTCATGCTGCGTCTGCGTTAAATCGCTGACACTGTCTGTCATCAGCGTAATTTCTGTGCATAAGGAGATGCTTTTAATCAGTATATTGCCTTGCTCACCCTGAATTTCGCTTGCTAAGTCTGAATGACTTATTTTGGAATGGTCAATAGTGACCGAGAAATCACCATAATTTAACAGCACTGAGCCACAACCATCAACGCCGGAATCTAATAAAACGGCATCTGCCTGGATCTTTTTTGGTTTGCCAAACAGGGCGACGGTAAAGGCAATACAGTAATAACCAATGTCCATAATTGAACCATTAGAAAAATCCGGATTAAAGGTATTCGGGTTTTCACCATCAAGGTATCGTTGATAACGGGAGGAATATTGGCAGTAATGTATATGCGCTTTACGCAGCTTGCCGATTTTATCCAGATTATTTTTTACTTGTAAAAAATTGGGTAAATGTGCTGTTTTATAAGCTTCAAACAAAATAACATTGCTTGCCTCTGCTGCCCGGTAAAGCGCTTCAACCTGCTCGCTATTAGAGGCTAAGGGTTTCTCGCATATGACATGTTTGCCATTTTCCAGCATCAGTAAAGTCTGTTCAAAATGTAACGAGTTGGGGCTGGCAATATAAACCGCGTCGATAAAGTCACTTTTGCTGAGGGCCTGCAGATCATCAAAGCACTGTTGTACGTTAAATTTTTCGGCGAAACTTTGCGCGCGACTTAAAGACCGGGAGTAAACAGCTGCTAATCTTAGATCATTATTGATTAATGTCCCTTTAACAAATTCTTCGGTTATCCAGTTACTACCAATAACGGCAAAATTAATCATGTTATTATCCTAATAAATGCAATTGAGTATCATAAACGCAATCAGTGCTGAATAATAGCAAAGGAATTACAACTCTGTTAAGAGATTGTTATACCAAATCCGATAATTATCTATTCATTTATGCTTGTTAAAATGAATGCTAGCTAGACATAAAACTACGTTTTAGTCTTTGTTATTGACTTTGTAATTAGAACAACTAGTTACTGCAATCAATGCCTTGCTTTCATCCATTTTTCCTACG
>NZ_JBFGZY010000162.1:0-8928 GCF_041586535.1 Psychromonas sp.
CGGAGACCAGAGCAAGACGCAACATGAGGTAATGGTTATTCCCTTTTCGATTGGTGCAACGCAGCACTGGTTTTCGAGCCAGCGCCCCGTAGGGCAAGGTTAATTGCACCAATCTGCTTTGTTATAAAATATCTCTGTAGAATAACTATACTTCAATTTTATGCCTGGCATCTCGGCACAATTTGCCTTGCTGACTTTGCATCTTGAAGTATCATGGGTATATAAAGAACAATCAGCACATCCCGATTTTTTCTATCAGCAGCCATCCATTTCGACTTCCATCTGCCTGAGATACTCATGCATAAAAGCAGTGCGTAATTCTGCCTCCTTTTTTGCAGTGATAGTATTCATCGTGCCCGACAGAGACAATAACTTTGTATAAAAATGATCTATTGTATACAAGCTATCATCCGGCAGACGATTTGAGCAGAAAGGATCATCGCTTGAATACAGAGGGCGCCCCAACTTCGAGCTAACTTGAATACACCTTGCTATCCCCGTCGCACCTAAGGCATCCAATCGATCCGCATCCTGTACTATTTTTGCTTCCAGTGTTTCAGGTTCGACACGGGCACTATAACTATGCGCCAGGATAGCATGATGGATTGCACCCAAGTACTCAATCGGATAAGCGATACTGTCCAAAAATTTGACCGCTTTATCCGCTGCAACTTTTGAACTTTGACTGCGATTAGGATGGTTTTTACTGAATGAAAAACAATCATGCAGATAGGCTGCCGGCACGACAATTTCCTCCAGAGCACGCTCTTTGCGACAGAGAAATTTTGCCGTTTTTACAACACGCAGAACGTGATTAATGTCATGCGCCAAATCCTGGTCCATCTCTGTTTGTATATATTCAAGAAACTGATTTTCAAATTGTGTTATTAATAACACCTGATACTCCTTTGCATTATTTATTTAACCTCAACTCTGGATAATGAAAGCGGTATTGTATCGATTTGCTTATCCAGAGTTGAGGTTATTTACAAATCAAAATTATTCTTCTCAAATAACAGATGCCAATAAAAAATGATAAGATATGGACGCTGATTTTTTTCCGGTTAGCAGTGTTTAAAACCAATTTACAGCGAATATCCGTGTCCGGTATTGCCAGGGCGATGTAGAACAAAGTTGCTCTTCCGAATACACTTTGCAAAGCTCATCTCCGAAGGTTGATACCCCTTTCTCAAGCCCTTTTTCATATTGAAAGTGCCACCACTCCGCACCAAGCCAGGTCCCTCCGGTAAAAAAAGAGCTACGTGCCCGGATGCGCTCAAAACCTTCTTCCTTAAAAATGGAAGTCAAATCGACAAATCGGCCACTAACCAACTTACCTTTTTTTCTGGAACTATAGGTAACAGCCTCAAGCTCCATTTGATCACCACCATCAGCACGCGCATAGACTCGCCAATATCTATCACCTTCAGCAACTACCACCAAAGGATCTCGTCCTCTATTTTCCATTGCACTACCGACGAAGAGATCCAATGCCCTACCGGTATAATGAAACGACGTAGCACTGCGAGATACGCCGGCACCCGCATTTAAGGATCTTCTTGCTCCTGAGCTGGTTATTATCCCCCCTGCTTCTTTTACTTTTTCATAAACGCGCAGATAAGCACCTGCGACATCTTCACGCAAAAAGAAACGGTCATAACCATTTCGATATTGATCAGCAGGAACACGTACCCAATTCATTATTTCCGCTTGATTGTGATTATCCACTAAAGGGGTGACTTGCTCTTCGACATGAATGAGCAGATCCTGCTGTAGCGCGCGCCAGGTATTCGGTCCAACAATTCCGTCAGCGTACAGATTACTTTCCTCCTGGAATCGAATAACAGCTCTCTCAGTCTTGTCTCCATATTTACCGTCTATTGGGCCAGGCTTATACCTCAATTTGGTCAGGATCTCCTGAACTGTTTTGACCTCCTCTCCACGACTGTTTTTTTGAATATTCATGATAAAATCCTTCAGGCCTGTTGATCTTTCGAGATTGTTTTTGCAGCAGTATGTATTGCGTGGGCTTAATACTTAAGCTCTGCTTCGGTAAATGGTTTTTTAGCTCTCTTTTTAAGTATTTTTCTCAGCACCGTATTCATGGTGTAGACATCATTGTCGAATCCACCATGACTTTTACTTCGAGTGAAACTTCCTTTGCCAGTTGAAGTATAAAGCGTGATTTCTGCAGTATTGATATTCCGGGCATAGTTATCCATTCCCAACAGAGGCTTTGACACAGTCCGTTCAAAGGCACGTGATACTAAATACAATAATGATTTTCGGTAAGCCCAGGCAACATTGTCATCCTGCTCCAGCTTGTCGTTCAGATTGTAAATATCGAGTGACTTGATTTTGGACTTCTTAGAGGGGTGATTCGATAAGCGAGGCCCATATTGGCGTTTAAAGAAATCGATGCTGCACGCCGGAGCAAGTAGTGAACAACTGTCAAACCGCGCAGTAGTTATCCTGTCTACGCCCTCCAGCAGATGGCCTATTAAGATCCCTCCAGTAGAGTGACCGACAAGGTGAACACTTATTTTTGTGTCAGCGAGTGTCTTTATGAACTCACTGATCACCTTTACACCGTCACTTGATGAGCTTCTAAAGGGGGAGGCGGCACCCCGCTTCATCTCTTCCCAAAGTGCGGTGCCGGGTATACGGACGATTCCTTCGATAATTTTGTCCGATGCATCCTCAAGTTTATCCTTCCATTCGGCAATCAAGCTTTCTGACCTGGAGAATGCACGCTTAAGAACATCTGAAAGCTCCTCCGCCAGACCGGTATCGTACATCAAATGGAAAGGATATATGCCATTTCTCTTGAAACTGTCTTTCATCGCTTTGATTCTTGTTGCCGAATCCTTTGGACTATTCAATCCACCATGTGCATAAAAGAGCAGGTGCTTGATCTCTCCCTCATCTGCCAGTTTTCGTACCCGTTGGATTGTCAGTTGAATATCAGCAAAATTGCTCCAATAATCGCCCTTATCTTTCAGGAATCCATCATCAAAGTGTGCAAAATGTCCTGCAATATCAATACGTTTTGGTGCTTTCCCGCCAAATTCTACCCGCTCCTTGCCACCGCTTTTCGTAGTCAATCCAAAGGCGTTAGGGGTCGAAACCGCCAACCGGAAAGTCCAGCCATCAGAAACATTTTCATACCAGTCTTGGTAGGTCCAGAGGGCAAAGCCATCGCTGCCCCAATTAGTCCCCCAGGAGTTTTGAACGATAAAACCAAGTTGGTTATAACCAACAATGGCAAAAGCATGACCGCCAATATGGTTACTGCTTGGGACTATGGTTGCAAACTTGTCATTTGCCCGGTTTTTTCTGGGGTTTCTCCAGCCGCTATGAACCCTTGCCGAAACATAGATCTCCCCCGTTTCATTTAGGGCAACATGATAATCATTAAGATTGGCCCTCAGGCGGTAATAAGCCCCCAGGATTGTTGACCTTGCATCTTTTGCCTTGTCGATACTCAAATTACCGGGATTAGTGGTACTGTAGGGCCAGATTTTTTCACTGCAAACGCCCATGTTTTTCCAGCCTTTGATCGCGCCTCGACAACTGGACCCGTCGTAGTTTTCTCCCGGCCACTCGTCGTGCTTCCGAGCCATTTCATAGAGCATTCTTGCGCTGACCCCAGTCGGCTTATTTTCATGAATTTTTAAAAAATTGATGACTGCAGCGAGACCAAAACCGGTGCAGGCGCCTTCCTGTCCCTGATCAAGTACCATTCCCTTATTGCTATTATCCAACTCCAACACCAGCGGCTTGAGAGAGGGTTCATTAACCTTTAATCTGTGCGCCACGACGTAAAGGCCGTGCGAATAATACGCGCTCCCCCTCACATTAACCTTCATGGGGGAACTGAACCACCTCAACTGCCCCCCCCAAGCATAATTTTACCTTCTGAATGCTCTATTAAGTTGAGTATCAGAACACAGATCTTATCCCTTGTAATGCGGCGTTGCTTGTAGTCAACGACATATCGTAGAGAATATTCCACCCAGTTTTCCTTTATATTCAACGTCACCATTGGCTCCAACTGAGCGTCTTCAAGCATATATTTGCCAGTCATTTTTCGCCATTCGCCCTTCAGATGGCGAGCATACTCTCCGGTTATATCATCAAGTATTTGTTGAAACCCCTCTCGTACTATCTGGTAATTACTAGCGTACTTCACCGTTATCGTAATTTCGTCCCAAAGGAATGGAAAGTCTGATGAATAATTATAGACCGGCTCCTTAAATATGAAGCTATTGGCTACACGGACAATGCGACCATTATACTGGTCACCATTAATCCATCCTCCGCACTCCATCAGGGTTGTTCGCAACATGCCGATATCGATAACGTCACCCTTTATACCGCCTAATTGAACGCGATCACCAATGTTATAAAAACGGCCAAAGGACATTGCAACCCAACCTGCGGCGCTGGCGATAAGTTCCTGCAGGGCAAATGCGACACCAGCACCAGCCACGCCAAAAAATACAGTCAGTCCGGCTAATTTATCGCTAAATACAATTGATAGGAGAAATATCGCAACAACATAACCGGCAAAGGTAACAACCTTTCTTAAGCGATATCGTCGTTCTGTATTTTCAATATATCGTCCGAGAACGCGCTGAATAGAGCGGACGAGTAAAATGACTACTGCTATTACCAGTACTGTCGCTATTACTTTTCCGACAGCAGGATCGAATAACCATTCATCAATTAACTCATTCATAGACGCAGCCCATATTCATACTCGTATTTATTTTAATTGAGGAATCGACGCAAACATCATTCTTATGCCGAATCTAATCAAGGATAATTATAATAAACGTTAGATCTGTTAATTGTTTTTATCAAACGCTTATACAAAATAAGATTTTTCTTGGGTAGAAAAGTGAAAATGGCTAATACCATTCCGCTAACTGAAATGGTCAAAAACTGCCTGTGGAAAATGCGTGAAAGCAACGCTGTTAATTTTAATTTTAATTTTAACTTTAACTTTAACTTTAACTTTAACTTTAACTTTAACTTTAACTTTAACCAGCAAGGTAGATCAGATAGTTATACAGAATGGTATTAATAACCATCTTGAACAATAATAGTTAATAACGCTGTTTTACTGTCAGGATAAAAATATGCCCAACTCGTCTGGATGATATTTTTAGGCTTTCTGTAAAAATAGGAGGTGCAATGCATAAATTGAATATCAAAAGGCGTATTGTCTTAACCGGTGGTCCGGGCGGCGGAAAAACAACCGCATTGGATCTGTTTCACCGTGAACTGTTGGGGAAAATAGCTCTGGTGCCAGAGGCCGCGACGATGATATTCAGCGGCGGTATTGAACGCTCATTGCGTGAAGAAGTGATTTGTGCCCAGCAAATTGCCATCTTCAACCTGCAGCGCCATTTAGAAGATGTGCAGCGGACAACGAATCCGGAGTCACTTATTCTTTGCGATCGGGGATGTTTAGATGGACTGGCCTATTGGCCGCGCTCTGAAGAAGATTTTTTTACCACCATGAACACCTCTTTGAATTACGAGTTGAGGCGTTATGATGCGGTCATTTTTTTTGAAACATCAGCAAGCTCCGGTCGGGAGATCAAAAGTAACAACCCGATCAGAAATGAGTCAGCTAAAAAAGCGCTTATTCTGGATCAGCGACTGCAACAAATATGGTCGCAGCACCCTAATTTTAATCTGGTTTCCCACGATAAATCCTTTATTAAGAAAATCATGCTGGGTATTGCCACTATTAATGACGTGATCGCTAAAATATAACGCTTACAAGTGTACCGGCCCTACCGGATCGCATGGGTAATAAAGGTATTTACCGCGTTATTTTCCACAGGGGCTTTGAAAGCAGGGGTAATAAAATGCGGCGCCACTAAAAGTTGTTTATCGATCAGGCGGGTTATCAGCGGTAAATACTCCAGCGATGCTTTACCACTAAGCAGATTGTTAAAATTAGGCTCATGCTCATAAGCATTTAAAATCAGTCTGAAGCCCTTAAGATACAAATAGTCTTTGGTGTAACCACCACCACGGTAGGCACGGGCGGTGATAACATAAGCCTGCTCATCATCGATACGGTAGGTTTCTTTGAGCAGCAGAAAAGTGGTGCGAAAGTTTTTATCTTCGATCATCGATTTTACCGCGATAACACGCAGTGCTAATGTTTTTAAGCGGCGCATTGTTAAATTGCCGGATAAATACTCACTTAAAATCGCCAGGCCCTCCTGCGTGGTGGTATTGATTGGACAACCCAACGATAAAATACGCAGGGGTTGTTTATTACCATTCAGAGAGGTTACCAGATGGACACCCAGTTCATGATGAGCGAGCGCCATTGCATCGGTTTGCGTTAATTTAGCCCGGCTGTTAATGCGCACCCGCGTGCCGGAAACCAATGCAGTGCCAACCATATTATCGTCAAGTTCCATCTCCCATTTATAGTTTTCTCTGCTGCCCATTTTGTGCATAACATCTTTAATGTCGGCTGCATCTAAGAGTGCGCTACTATCTTCATCGGGGGATTCGGGTAAATGCAAAATAAACTGCGCATTATGGATATCTTTCTCGCTCGGCTCTCCATAATAACGCAGCGAATCGTAGAGAAATTCGCTACTGCCGATTGATTTGAACTGGTCTATTTTATCCACATAGGAATCAATCACAGCCAAATATAATTGATAAAGATCTTCATCCTGTATTTTTTCCAGTGGCAGATTAAACAAGCCGCGTTTCAGTGCAAAGGGGTCGATGTCATGTTGCCGGTAGACAAATGCGGGTTCAGATGAAAATTGGTTGGCAAAAAAACGCTCTTTTTCTTGTAAATAATTTAATGGTTTTACCGCCTCGAGGATCTTAATATTACTGACTAATGCGTTCAGCTCCTGATCGATACTGGTGAAAAGAGGATTAATACTATTGTTCTCTAAATCAGACATAGGTCAGCGTCCTGCGTGTGGTGTTTTTGAGTATGGTTTAATGAGTGAAAAGTACATGACTGCATTCTTTTTCACTTCAGTTAGCATGCAAAACGGCCTCCTGACAAATTATTATCAAGAAAAATGCTTTTTGCGTGCGTGTTGCCTTCTATTGCCTGTTATTCGGGTAGCTACTGCACTATCTGGTTGGTATTTTTATCACTCGCCGGAACCACTCGGGATTTGATTCAAACTTGCCCGTATCGTAAAACGGGCAGGCTAAATGATCAATATATTTTATCAAGATCAAGGTCGCATGGATTCAAACCAGCGGATTACTGTTACTAAAAACTAAAACGGTAGCGGGATGAATCTTCATCAACAACGATCCCCTCTTCGATGGCGCGCAGCCATGCTTCAGAATAATACTCTTCGTCCGAAGGGGTATGATGATGATCTGCAAAGTTTATCTCATAAGATGCCACTACCAGATCACTGTCATTTTCAATGATTGAAACTTTCATAATCCACCTCTTTCGTTATCTATCAAAACGATACAGATCAAGCTGCCAGGCCGACAGGCTTTTCTTACTTGTCGTTCTCCCTGCGTCTTGATCGTCTGTAGAATGAGTCATAGTAACTGCTTTAAAGATATCCCGGATAGAATCTCTTTATACAAGCCGGATGACTTCAACCGGCAAGCGGCCCCTCTGTTCGAAACGTATGCTATCAAAGCGGTACTACATTATTGGCGCACGGCCCTTTCTGACCTTGCCCGACTTCAAATTCAACTTTTTGGCCTTCATTAAGCGTTGCATAACCACCGGTTTTAATTTGAGAGTGGTGTACAAACAGATCCTTACTGCCATCATCCGGCGTAATAAAACCGAAACCTTTGTCTGCATTAAACCATTTAACTGTTCCCATCGTCATGATCATCTCTCCTGTTATTGTTTTCATTATTATAATATTTTACTGTGTCACTCTTCTAACGGGATAAAAATAACAAACTCAACATCCCTTATTCACCCGTTTAGCATTAGATCTGATGTAGTGCGTGCAGTAAAAGCGCTTGGTAAGTAAATTATAGTTCATGTTGACAAAACGAAATTCACTATCCTGAATACGGATTAGAAATAGCTCCTTTTGGCTCTCTTGTTATGATAAATAAGTGTAATGTACGCGCCGGGATCTGGGCGCAAAAGTTAAACGTAATAACGGGAAAGATCTGCTGATTGCCGATATGTCGATGCCAAGAGGCGGTGAGTTTATTTCCGGGCATGCAAGTCATCAAATCGGCCTGAATATTGATGTATGGTTCCGGCAAATTGATAACTCATTTTCTCCCGCACACCGGGAAATACCCTATTCAGTTAATTTGGTTAATTTGGTTAATTTGGTTAATCAGACACTGTTTAAGGCAAAACATCATTGGCAAAATTCTCATGCGACTATGATACGCCTTGCCGCGCAGGATCCGCGAGTTGCACGTATTTTTGTCAACCCGGTGATCAAACAGCAGCAGTGAGAGCCCAAATGGTCGCATGTTGCGTTAAATTATTTCGATTTAGGCGCTCTAGAGGGGACACTCAATTCATATGCATGTCCGCTTAACGTGCCTGGAAGGTGATAGATTATCTACCAACCAGCCAGCACCAGAAAGCGGAAATGAAAAAGCCTAAAACGCCTCAGGCACCGGTGCAAAAACAGGAGCAAACAAAACCACAGCAGCGTGGGCCATTGTTCGCAACGGCAAACTAAGGCGCTGACTGTTATAATACCAAATCCGATAATTATCTATTCATTTATGCTTGTTAAAATGAATGCTAGCTAGTTCTCATCCAGAAACAGCGTATTTTTAGTACCCCCTCAGTTCGGTCTTGGATTTTATCATGATTCCAAGGCCAATCTTACCTTCAGTAGCGCACACGAAGTGTGCGATCGCGACATTTTTCAATTTTATCAGCTGTTATTCAAATTGCGGACATAAGGA
>NZ_JBFGZY010000163.1:0-8739 GCF_041586535.1 Psychromonas sp.
ATCCAGCTCTTCATTGTTTTTTATAACAGCCCTCGTCGAATAGGCGATGCTCGCCACCACTATCATTGCAACCAGCGCACGCAGCAAATTAATGGTCACGAAACGCGAAGCTATCGATTGCCTTAATTTCATCTATATCACCCCTGAACTTACAGATAGCGGTATAGTTCCGCCGTTATCCTGACTTATTTTGTTATTTCTAAGCATAACTTCCACTTCCAAGGCCGCTAAGGGCTTGCTGAATAAATATCCCTGCGCATAATCACAGCCCAGGTCCTTAAGTATTTGATATTGAGCTTCATACTCCACCCCCTCAGCCACGACAATCAGTCCGAGGCCATGAGCGAGGTCAATAATAGATTCTACAATGGCCGCATCACCCAGATCATTGTGAATACCGCGGATAAAGCTGCGGTCTATTTTAAGTTTCTGCACCGGCAAATGTTTCAAATAGCTCAATGAAGAGTGTCCGGTTCCAAAATCATCGATCGAGGCTTCCACCCCTAACTCACGTAATTCCTGCAACTGCTTGATTGTACACTCTAAATTACCCATTGCTAAGCTTTCAGTAATTTCTAATTCCAGCGCTTCGGGTTGCAGACCACTGACCGTCAGACTATGGCGCACAATATCCACCAGATCGCCACAGGCAAGTTGCCGTAGAGAAACATTTACCGCAACAAAAGAAGGTGCAATAGCCTCTCTTTGCCAGCGCTTAAGTTGCCCGCAGGCGTTGCGAATAACCCACTCGCCAATGGCAACGATCAGACCCGTTTGTTCAGCCAGAGGAATAAAGTGAAGCGGCGCAATCAGGCCCTGTTGCGGGTGCTGCCAGCGGATAAGCGCCTCCAAACCGACAATCTGCCGCGACTGCAACGAGATCACCGGCTGATAATGCAGACGTAACTCTTTCTGCTGCAGTGCTATCTTCAGCCTATCAACCTGCTGTTCACGCTGGCTCATCAGCAGTCTTCCTACCTCGTCAAAAAAACAGAAATAACCGCTACCCAGCTGTTTTGCATGGCAAAGTGCCTGCTCAGCCCGCTGCAGTAACAGCTCAGGATCCTCTTGTTCATTGTGATACTGGCAGATACCGATACTGCAGCTAAAAGGCTGTTCCTGTCCCGCAGGCACATCGACAAGGGAAAATTGCCGCAGTAGCTTTTGTGCAACGATAGCTGCATGTTCCGCCCCGCCGGCTGTGACAATAACAGAGAAACGGCTTTCGCCGGTGCGTGAACAGTGCTCAATAACAGGCGAACAGCCTCTTAACTGTGACTCTAAACGCTGCAGCAGGGTGTTATAAGACTGCACAGATAAAGACGCTTGAAGAGACCCGCAATTGCCGAGTTCCAGTAACATTAATGCGAATTTTATGCGGCTGCACCTGGTAGATTCTATACGGGACTGAATACATTCATAAAGATGCCCGCTATGCCATTGCGCGCTGCTGTCCTGCAGCGCCCAACAGTTATTTTTGCTGGAAGGCAGCGCCCTATTAATTTGCGAAGAGGTTGGGCAGGAGCGGCTTTCCTTGTTTTTAGCGGCAACGAAAAAACGCAGCAGCAGATAGCCTAATGCGCCGCTAAACAACAGCAAAGCCCATGAATTGTTCTCGTCCACGTTCCAATCTCCTATACTAACCAGACAGCTATAATTAAGGCGCATAACAATGAGCCCTAAAATAAGATTGCTGCCTGATAACCAAGACAACAAAGTAAAAGTTCAGGAAAGGTTCAAACAGGAGAGCATGTTCGGGCGCTATTCACCAGAAAATGCAATTTTTGAAGTCCCTCTGCAACCCTGCTACCATCGAGTAACACCAAAATAATTAATAAAGTGCTCAAGTATCGCGCAGGAAAAATTAACGCTAACAAGACGTGAATTGCAGGAGATAGTTATCCTCACTTCAAGACTCACGACACAGTTAGGGGTGATTTTAACAGGCTAGACTGATCACTTTTTTGATTCTGCTGCTATAAATACTCATTAGGCCAGTGGCTTTGCGTCATCGCCTTTCGACGATTTTGCCTTTTACGGTTTTACAAAAAATACCAATGTATTTAAAGAGGCGGGATTTTACACAAATTTAACAATCATATCCACAACAAATGGATCTGACTGAGTCGAAATTATTGCAGATCAAACCAGTAAAGCAGGTTTGTATATTGCCCCTACTCCAGGACCTCAGCAGCCTAGATGAAAAAAACAACTGCAGAACAATAATTGTGTACCTGCTCTTTTATTACCCTTGAAATTAGTGACAATTAATTTGCTATTAACAGAGCCGACTTGCTTGATGTCTCATTCTGTCCAACACTTCTGTTTGGTAAGCTTCAATAGCGACTGGAGGCAAAGCGTGTGCGGACGTTTTTATGTAAACAATGATATTTATATAAAAGAGCTAGTAACAATCCTCGGAGCGGCGCAGGGCACGTTGCATAGCTCAGCGGATGTAAGTCCGGGAAGCAGGGTCTCCATTGTCCGACAGATACAGAGCGAGCGGGTGCTCAGTGAGGCACTCTGGTGGCTGCTGCTGGATGATAAAACGCTAAAGCCTAACTATCGTTATACCTCCTTTAATTCCCGCTATGACAAGCTGAACTCCCCGCGTTCTATTTCATACAAACCTTATAGGGAGAGCCGTTGTATTGTGCCCGCTTCGGGATTTGTTGAAGGACTCGGCGACAAAAAAACGTACTTCCAGATTGAGCCGGTGCAGGGAGCCATCGCATTTGGCGGGTTGTATAAAGAGTGGCAGAACCAACAGACGGGAGAGCTTGTTTATTCGACTGCAATTATCACTCTGCCAGCGCATCCAAAACTGAAAACTATTCACCCTAAATCCATACCGCTTATGTTGCCCTATCATGACCGGCAGTTAATCGCTATGTGGCTGGATCCTGGTTTCAAGAAAGTAGAGGCATTTCAAAAACTTCTTAAACCAACCTTAACTATGGCGCAAAGGATAACCCCCATAGATAAACCAGCTAAACGCTGTGCCATCAGAAATAGTTTTATTATTGAGGCTGATTAAAAGTTTATCCATTTAGATGAAAATCATTGATGCGAAGCATTAACGTTACTTAGGTCTATTTTGTTGCTCGATATCAGCAGCCCCCCATTACCATTGATACCTCACATGTGTGAGCTTTATTTTTGACTAAATAAAATACAACACTATTCTTATAGTTATATTTATATTTCTGATATGCGGTGATGTTGTCGCACCTGTTTTTTGAGTATGCATTTGCCGCATTATTATGCTTTTTGTTAAATGACTGATTATTTTCAATCGCTGTTGCTCTTCAATTTAAAAGGAAATTTTTGATGAAGTACGTTTTATTCGGAATAGGGCTGCTTTCACTGGTAGGTTGTGGTGATTCCGACGAATCAGAGATTGTTAGTCCGCCAAGTGCAAATGGATCAGATTCAGATATTGTTGACGGTGAGGTAAACAGCGTTCAACTGAAGGCCACAGCGGTTATAACTGATGGCTACAAGCAGATAACTGTTACGCCCGATTCGGATCTTGAGCTCACCCTTAAAAGCGGGGAGCCCTTTGTACTTAACTCAAGCGGATCTACCCCGGAAAAACTGATTATTCAGGGAAAGTTAACAATAACTACAAACTAAATGGATATGGATATGAAACTTACAAACTTAGCGATAATCATCTATTCTGGAGTACTGGGCTCATCCTTGGCTTATGCAGCAGGCAATGCTGTGTTAAATGTTGAAGGTGAAATTCAAATTAATGGCAAAACGGTTATTAATAATGCTGGTGAATTTATCGGAGTAAGCAACGCTACTGAACTATCTGATAATGCTGTACAACTCTCTGCTTATGAGCAGCAGCCTGGAATATACACCTATGAGGGTGGCTATAACGGTAATACAGTTCTAACAATCACTGACAATAGCAGAAAAGAAGTAATTACAAAAACTAATCAACTCCAAATCTCTGAGTCAGTAATTGCGGGCAATACAATTACTACAATCTGGTCAAACAGTAACACTGAATATGCCTTTGAAACTAGCAGTTCTAAAGCCGAAACTTTTGAAAATTTAAGCTTTTCCCCGGAAAATTATATTATTGGCACGCTTACCGCGGAAGTGACTCGCTATACCATTGTATCCAGTAGCGATGATGATGGTGATATCGGGGATAGTTGGATAAGCGGAAATCAAATCATTTACAGTGCTAAACTCCCATCCTATACAACCAATGATAAAACCTATTTTAATTGTTTATTTGATGGAGATGATGAAGTTATATCAGCAATTGTCTGCCCTGGTGTTGGACCAGTACAATCTGCTCAGCTTGGTAAGTTAGTGAGCTATGAACCAAGCGGGACAACTCGAAGCATCGCAAACAGTGGCGTAACCAATCAGGCGTTAAAAATCAGACTGAATGCGCTGCGCAAGCTAACGGCTAAAAAATCTGCAGATTACAAAAAAAGTGATTCTCTTTCAGTTGAATAAATCGTTTATCACCCTTTCAAACATCTATAAACCAGGCCACTCCGGTGGCTTTTTTATTATGCTAAAAAGAGTGCTATCAACAGCATAAATGAATAGATAATTATCGGATTTGGTATAACCAGCATCGATGCTACTATTTTTTATAATTACACGATCAAACTTCCCTCCTGTGTTTTAATGTAAGCGTTCAATTAAACAACCGATTTTGTTCACTCAATAGACGATCGCCCTTGTTGCAATAAGGTTATATTTACAAAATCACATAATTATGGTGTTATCCGGCGCTCACATTAGTTGACACAACTATTTTTTTAATAACTTTTTCGAGATCGTAATGGATAACAACAGTAAAACCGCGCAACCGGGTGGCGCATGGACTCGCCTGGAACTGTGGAAAAAAATTCTAATCGGGATGATTCTTGGTGTAATCGTCGGTACCGTGATGGGGCCAAGTGCTGAAATTCTAAAACCAATTGGCACACTTTTCATCAACGCAATTAAAATGCTTATTGTCCCTCTGGTTTTCTTCTCTCTTATTGTTGGTATTACCTCAATGCAGGATCCGAAGAAAATGGGAAGAATCGGCCTGAAAGCCATTGCACTTTATTTAGGAACAACGGCAGTTGCTATCTCAATCGGCTTGGGGATGGCTGCTATCTTCACTCCGGGTGCAGGTCTGAACATGGTTGCAGCAAGCTCGGATATTGCCGCTCAGGAGGCACCACCGTTAATTCAAACTCTGCTTAATATGATACCTAAAAATCCGGTGGGTGCGCTTGCTACCGGCAATATTCTGCAAATCATCGTATTTGCTATCGGTTTAGGTGTTTCTTTGGCCCTGATCGGTGAAAAAGCAGAGCCTGCTATTAAGCTTTTTGAAAGCCTTGCTGAAGCTATGTATAAATTAACTGAGTTGGTAATGAAACTGGCACCCTATGGTGTATTTGGCCTGATGGCGTGGGTTGCCGGTAAATATGGTCTGGAAGTGCTTCTGCCCTTAATTAAAGTAGTTGCCGTCGTGTTCCTCGGCGCCGTGATCCACATTGTTGTTTTCTACAGCGGCCTAATCAGCTTTATTGGCCGTCTAAACCCAGTCCGTTACCTGAAAGCTTTAACTAACCCTGCTGCTGTTGCCTTTACAACAACCAGTAGTTCAGGCACCCTTCCTGCAACAATTAAGGCGGCTCGAGAGGAGCTTGGCGTATCTAAGGGTGTATCAAGCTTTGTTCTGCCGCTGGGCGCGACTATCAATATGGATGGTACCGCTTTGTATCAGGGTGTTTGCGCGCTGTTTATCGCTCAGGCATTCGGCATCGATCTGGCTGCTTCTGATTACATCACGATTATCTTGACTGCAACACTGGCTTCTGTCGGCACAGCAGGCGTTCCCGGTGCCGGTCTAATCATGCTTTCTCTGGTACTTACTACCGTTGGTCTTCCTATTGAAGGGTTGGCAATAATTGCCGGTATCGACCGTATTCTCGATATGGCTCGTACGACGGTCAATATTTGTGGTGACATGATGGTTTCTGTACTGGTTGCTAAAAGTGAAGGCGAACTAAATAAAGATATCTATGATCAGCAAACTTCAACTGCTGATACCACTACTGTTAACATTGAAGCTGCAAAAGCATAATACCAAACTACTTGTTTTAGTCTCTTTAACAGACCGAAAAAAGGGTATTTTCCGGTGGAAAATACCCTTTTTAATAAAAGTGATGTGGCGCATCACCTGGTTTAATTTTGATAAGCAAACTATCTGCTTTCTACGCCCCCCAAGTCGGGATCTCCGCCGAGAAAACAGTTGCTTTGTAAAACAACTTTTCCTTCAAAAAAACTCCCTGGTACCGCTATCAATGGCAGGACTGCCGACTGCCAAATTATATTCACAGTCAAACTTCGGCTTCGTATTTAACTGCAAATGTTGCGATTATTCAATCGCATCAGTATACGATTGCAGCCACTCAACTAAATTTGAAGTACCATCACCGTCATCGTCATTCTGAGGATTTTCAGGTAGTGTCAAACTTCTCTGATTTTCCTCGACATAAACGTAACCGCCATCATCCATTTGAGAATCCAAATAGGTTCCAGTATGCGTTCTTACCCCTTCGATAATTCGCGCATCAACTTCATCACGATGGCGTGGAAATGCCCCAACCCAGTCGCCGATAGACTCTTCAACTTTCGTTGCCGTTAGCGCCGTAACATTCCCCTCCCATACTTTTGGGACAGATTGCACAACTACTGGCTCACCCTGCATGCGAGCGTCATGCTCTGGGCGATCTTCAAAGGATTTATTATCGTAGAAATAAACCTTCGCGTCAGGGCTCCGACTCGTAAAGAGTTCATTCGCACCGCCCGCATAGCGATTAGCCGAATCATCAGGGAAATCCATAACATTACCAACCATTGTCACGTCGATCGGTAGATCGTGCACACTAACTGCGTATTCACCCGGATTATAGATAAAGTTATTTACGTATTGTAATGTTCCGCCATCCATTCGCGGTGAACGTCTTTGGCAATGACCAAATAAATTACCGATAAGGGAAACTTTTTCACTCTCACTCCGAATAAGGAGACAATAGGCATGATCTTTCCCGTGAGCGTTATAACGTAGCGGCTCAGCAATAATAGAATCGCGAATTGTCAAGTTTGATACACCACCAAAGACAGAGATAGCCTCATCGACAGACCAACTGACAGACATATTATCGAGAACGACGTTATAAGTCCCCTCTGAATCGCGCCCACCACGTATCACCACGGCATCCGCGTCTGAAGCTTCAGAGCTACTCATGGAATTTAAATTATGATCACTATCACCAAGACGAACGCGCAGATGCTGCATACACACATCGTGGGTATTAACTCTCAGTGTTTCGTGATAAAGCGAGATACCGGGAGCCGGAGCCGTTTGCCCTGCAATAGTGACAAATGGCGAATCAATATCAAGACGCGACTCTAATTTAATGGCACCTGAAACCTCAAAAACTATTGTTCTTGGTCCTTTCTGGTTTATCGCATCTCTCAATGATCCCGCCCCGCTATCATTGAGGTTCGTCACCTTAATTATCTCTCCTCTCAGACCACAAACTGAATCAGTACCGAATCCTCCCTGGTGAATCGAGCGTTTCGACTGCGTCCCAAAATTTGAACTATTTGATGATGTAAATGTTCCCTCAGTTAGCTCCTGATTGTTTCCCGTTATATTCATTAAATCGGATGCTGAGACTGACCCATCAACAACAGCCTTTTCAGCTACAAGTGTAATACTATCATCCAGAACGACATCGCTCTTTACCACCGGCTCGTTGCTAACATTTCCCTCGCTACTCCCCCCACAACCAAACAATGAAGCCAGCAGAATACAGGTGGAATTTTTCATCCAAGTTTTTTTAATCAAAATATAATCCTCTCTCAATATCTCAAATAAGCAGGGGCCAAGGCATACGTATTTTTTAGATCTCAGCAACTTTATGGAGGGCATTAAAGCGTATTTTTTATGCAACTACATGGCTCTTTACACTTCTTTACACAGCCCCCCAGTGCTGGAAATAGAATTTTTTACTTATAATTTAAACGGTTGAGGTCAAAATAGAACGAATATGAAGTACAGCCTGCAGACAACGTAATTAATCGATAAGTACTTTGTTCCACTCCTTTTATTTAATAACCTCTGCGCCCAGCATGTTAAAAAAACTAAGCAGCCCTCCTGTTTATGATGGACCTTGACCTATCAGCGGTTGTTGAACTAGATTTTAAAGAACACGGTTGTTTAAGCTTAAGTAATCTTCGCAACGACAAATTACAGCTTAATCACAAGGAAGCACCTGGAATACGATGGAGTTGTCAGCATATAAGGAGGCTGAATTCACCTGTATTGAGTAATGTCGATTAGCTGTACATTCCAAAGAGCCAATCAACCCGGCGCAACGTTTATTTTCGGCAATTCCCAAGAGGATAGAGACGATATAAAGTGAATCTCCTGTGATGCTTTATTCGCCATTAAGTCTTCGGCTGAAATGGCGTTTTTTTAAAAATTACAATGAATTCAGTTACAAGGAGTACTGAAATGTAAATGGAAGGATCCGACTCTAAAGATGGGTTATACCAAATCCGATAATTATCTATTCATTTATGCTTGCTAAAATGAATGCTAGCTAGACATAAAACTACGTTTTAGTCTTTGTTATTGATTTTGTAATTAGAACAACTAGTTACTGCAATCAATGCCTTGCTTTCATCCAT
>NZ_JBFGZY010000164.1:0-8586 GCF_041586535.1 Psychromonas sp.
ATACCAATTGGATTAATTAAATGATCTGTTTAGGCGTCAGGAAAAATAAATGAAAGCGAGGCATTGATTGCAGTAACTAGTTGTTCTAATTGCAAAATCAATAACGAAGCTAGCATTTATTTTAACAAGCATAAATGATCAGATAATTAATCTGATTGGTATTATCTATTGTTGATGGGGCTCTTCCCACCAACAGCTTAATTACTCGCGCAAAATCCGCCCCAGAAAGCGTTGGGTTCTTGGATCCTTAGGGTTGCTAATTAATTGATCAGTTGGCCCCTGTTCAATAATTTTACCTTCAGCCATAAATATCACACGGTCGGCAATATCACGGGCAAACTCAATTTCATGGGTAACGATCACCATGGTGTGATGTAGCTCAGCCAAACGTTTTATTAAGCCGAGCACTTCATCTAACCATTCGGGGTCGAGCGCCGATGTGGGCTCATCGAAGAGAATAACCTGGCTTTGAGTTGCCATCGCCCTGCCGATGCCGATACGCTGTTGTTGACTGCCCGAGGGCTGGCTGGGGTAGTGGTTGGCGTGTTCAACAAGACCTATCTCTTCGAGAATCTCAAGAGCGCGGGTATTCGCCTCAGGTTTGGATTGTTTCCAAACTGTTATCAGCGCTTCGCTGATATTTTCCTGTGCCATTTTATTGGCAAACAGGGCATAGTTTTGAAACACAAAAGAGAGGTTGCGGCGCAAGGCAATGCTCTGCTTCCGGGTTGCCGTTGCGCTATCAACCTTAAGACCATCAAGTTCAATAGTGCCAGCAGAGGGGGGGCAGATAGTTCAGGCAGCGCAGTAGTGTGGATTTTCCTGTTCCGGAAGTGCTGATAACGGCGATGATCTCACCCGCGTTAACTTCAAAATAGATTCCCTTCAGAACCTTTTTTTTACCAAAATATTTACTGAGATTGGTTACTTTTATCATGCTAATTCTTAAAAATATCGGTTGTGATATGGCGCAGGGTTATATGATCTCCCGGCCACTGCCGGCAGAAGAGTATGCTAAATGGCATATTCTGCATAAGGGCGTTTTTGCTAAAAAAATACAATGCAATGTAAGTTAATTGTCAAAACATTTTATTTACGACAGATCCTTGCCAGGGACTATAATCCTAAACCTTTATTTTTTAATGCGGAAGTTGTTAAGAATAATTTACTCCGGTTACAACTTCGTAATGACGGACAAGGACGCCGAGGCGAAGCGGAAATAACCCTTGTCAAAAATGGTAGGGCGTCCATCTGGATTTAAAACAGCGCTGTATTATATGAATATGGCAGGGAAATAATCTTCTCTGTATGCATAATCGAAAGGTGTGTACAGCACACCTTTCGATTATCAAATGACAATTACAATAAATTTAATTTATTCAATCACTTAAGTGCTTACTTTTGAGGTGCAATTAAGTACTTTTCACCGGTAGCCTGTTTAGAGTAAGCCGCGATCGATCGTAATTGTAATGCTTCAGGCAATGACACTTCATGTGTGTAGTGGCTGGCAAATGTGGTGGTGATTTCATCTGCAACACGTTTGCGCATCGCAGCGACAGTTTCACTGCCTAATTTACCTAGCGCATTGAATAATAAGAATCCATTGACACCCCAAGCAAATCCGAAGTTACGATTTAGGGTAATAGGGCCACGGTCTAATGCGCCATAAATGTAAACTTGTTTGAAAGTATTCGATCCATAAATGGTGTGTTCTTTCATATCTCGCACCACAGCAGCTTCCATACAGTTAAGAATGTCACTGGTTAATTGACCGCCACCAATTGGGTCAAACGCAATAGTTGCACCGGTTTCAATAATCGCCGCCGTTAAGTCTGCAAGGAAAGTCTCACTGCTTGAGTTGACAACATATTTTGCGCCCATACCACGTAACAGTGTTTCCTGTTCTGCTTTACGTACAATGTTAATTAAATCGATGCCATCGGCAATACAAATACGGTTTAGCATTTGCCCAAGGTTAGACGCCGCCGCTGCGTGAATGATGGCTTTATGGCCTTCAGCACGCATGGTTTCCACCATCGCTAATGCGGTAAGCGGGTTAACAAAAGAAGATGCGCCTTGTTTAGCCGTCGTGCCTTCTTTTAATACCAGGCAGCTTTGTACATTTGCACATAGATATTGACGATAAGTTCCACCGCCAATTACAGCAACGGTTTTTCCCATTAATGCTTGTGCCGCAGGCGATGAGCCAGCTGCAACAACAGTTCCTGCGCCTTCATTACCAACTGGTGTTGCTTTACCAACACGTGTTTTAAGTGATGGCATAAACTGGGCTGGAACATCAGCAGTAATGACCGGGTTTTGCTCTGTGCCTGATTGTGTCGCGGTTGACATATCAGCGGCGCTGAACAGAACCCCCAAGTCAGATGGGTTTAATGGCGCTGCTTCAATGCGAATAACCACTTCATCGGCAGCAGGTTGCGGCATTTCAATTTCTTGTAAGGCCAGTGTTAATTTATTGTCTTCGCTGATTGTTGAAGTTAGTTGGATATTTGACTCTGTCATTTAGGTGTTCTCCTGCAAATAATTAAACTATATGGTGCTCTAGGCTCTATTTGTCGTTGAATTCAAGTGAATACTTCTGTATTGATAATTTTATTGCTAAGTACTATTTAGCTTTCGCTGCTTTAAACTGAGCTTTCAGTTTCTGCATAAACTCGGGCATGTTTGCCAGGCGATCTGCCTCCACGTTTTGGGCAATAGCAGATTGACTCATAGAATCGTTCCACTCTTTCATTCCAGGTACCTCTGCAAGTACATCCCAGTCAAGTTGACTAGCGCCAAAAGTGCTGACAATGGTGTTTACGTAATAAACGTAGATGTCAGCCATCGTAAATTGTTGACCTGCAATCCAGGGTGAAAACCGACACAAGCGGCTTAAGGCGGCAATGCCGCGCTTTAATACCTGGCGTACTTCAGCTTTAAGCGATTCAGGAGCTTCTGTACCCGAAAATGCATAAGGTATAAGCCGTCTGCTTGGCAGTTCAAAATACAGCTCTGCTATTTTCATAATTTGGCGAACAACTGCACGCTCTCCTGCATTTTCAGGGTATAGCGGAGCGGCAGGGTAGCTCTCTTCGATAAAGTCACAAATGACACTCGACTCTGAAATATTAAAGCCTTCAGCTGTTGTGATAACAGGTACTTTGCCTGCCGGACTGATTGCCAGTAACTCGTCACTACCACCGTAAAGAAGGTTTTCTTGGAATGGCAATTGTTTGTATAGAAGTACATGTTTTACCAGGTTGTAATAGTTGCTGGCGGCAAAACCGTGCAAAGTAATCATAAAGCAGTTTTCCATCATTAACGTGAAGATTGCAATGTTTAAGTTAAACGCATTATTACTTGTTTTAATTTGCTTATATATAAGGAAAAATGCGAATCACAATTGCTTTTAAGACAATAATAAAACGGCGAGGAGGTGAACCAGGTCTGGCGACGCTAGAGCGCCATATAGTTTAAAAAGCGAACACCAGAGCTGACTGAAAATTGTCCAAACAAGGCGTGTTAGCGAAGGAATAGTGACCTATTTCAAGCTGACACAACGTAGTATGGACTATTTTCAGGCACTCCCGAAGGGCGAGGCCCAAATAACCACATGCAGCGTTAAATTTCTTCGATTTAGCGCACTAAATCTTCAAAAATTTGCCTTGCCTGAGGCCATTTGGTCTCTCGCTGGTGCCGTTTTTTTAAACTATATGGCGCTCTAGAACCTGATGCAACTTCGGTGGCTAATCATGCTGGGTGAAAAACCTGCGTGCCTATTTGAACCACGCTGTATATTAAAAAAATTATGTATTCAGTATTTGTATAGATTCAATTAAATATTGTCATTTTTGTTATGGGCTAATAAGCCCTATCATCCACGCATAATTTTTCCACCGGAGATGAAAATGGAAATGAGTAACACCGTACAATATCAGCCATTAAGTCGATTTATTTTATTACTGATGACAACAGCAATTGCCGCAACGGCTGCAAACCTCTATTACAACCAACCTATTTTACCGCTTATTGCCAACGAGTTTAATTTAACTCACTCACAATTAGGCAGTATTCCGGCATTAACGCAATTTGGTTATGCCTTTGCGTTGTTATTTATCTCACCTTTGGGTGACTCAATTGCTCGCAGGCGCTTAATCGCTATTTTATCGTGCTTACTGGTTGTGGCTTGTAGTTTTGCAGTGATAGCAGCCAGTTTGCCGGTGTTATTAGCTGCGGTGTTTTTAATTGGCGTCAGCGCCAATATTACGCAACAGTTAATTCCCTTTGCTGCCTCAATTGTCCCGCCTGAGAAAAAAGGCGCAACTCTTGGCACATTAATGATGGGGTTAACCCTTGGTATTTTACTTTCAAGAACCCTAAGCGGATTTGTTGGTGAACACTTTGGCTGGCGCAGTGTATTTATTATGTCAGCGGGGTTGGCGACTGTATTTGGTGTTTTACTGTATTCATTTTTACCGACGAATAAACCGCACAGCAACTTACGTTATTTGCCACTTATAAAAAGCAGCGTGAGTTTATTTGTTAAACATAAATCACTGCAAATATTTGCCCTTACTGGCGCATTTTGGTTTGCTTCTTTTAATGTACTTTGGGCAACACTTGCTCTTTATGTAAGCGATGCACCTTTTAATTACAATGCACAGCAAGCGGGACTCTTTGGGGTGATTGCATTAGCGGGTGTTATTGGTGCTAAATCTTCTGGCAAATGGGTCAATATAACTGGCTCTAAAAAATTAGTAATGATTGTACTAACGCTAGCGGCTGCCGGCTTTGCAATAACCGGGTTGTTTGCAGGAAACCTGGTTGCATTGATTGTGGGTATTTTTTTAATCGACTTTGCCATCTTTAGCGCACAAGTGGCTAATCAGGTACGTGTATTTAGCATCGGCCCAACTGCACAAAGCCGAATCAATGGCATTTACATGCTGTTCTATTACACCGGTGGAGCGCTAGGCTCTATTATCGGCGTTAAAGCATTTTCACTTTATCAATGGCCGGGTGTTGTAGCTGTCAGCATTGTATTAATTTCACTCAGTGCGATTTTAAATTCTTTTGCAAAAAAATAAAAATTTTTCACTGCCATAACTACTCAGTGCCCTTGATAAACTTTGTCTTTTTATAAAAAAGGCTTGCATAGCAAACACCTGAGTAGTTACCTTTTTTAAAACATTATTAGAGACTTGTATGAAAAAACTAAAAGCGACGGGTAGCTACACTTTACTGTGCATTGCCTGTTTAACTATTATGGTGGGCGCGCTTGTAGCGCCTGGTTTAATCAGTATTTCGAGTGCATTGGGTGTGGCCGATAACGCCATATTATTAATTACATTACCCGCTTTAGGCGCTGTTATTTTTGCACCCATTTCCGGCAGGTTGATTGATAAGTACGGCGCTTATAAATCGCTTGTTGCTGGATTGTTTTTATATGGTTTTTTAGGTGCAAGCGTTTATTGCTTACATGGCCCGGTATTTGTTTTTGCTAACCGTATTTTACTTGGTGGGGTAACTTCTGTGGTGATGGCTGGCTGTACGATGTTAATTTCGCAGTGGTATTTTGGTCAAGCACGCTTAGGCATGATGGCTAAACAAGGTATGGCGATAGAGCTGGGCGGCGTAATATTTTTGTTTGTAGGTGGCTTACTTGCCGCGCAATACTGGGCATTACCGCTATCACTTTATTTAATTGCTTGGCTGTTCTTAGCGATGCTTTTATTCTTTGTACCACGTCAACACCCTGTTGAAGTAGAAGCCGATGCACCCGAAGATCATACAATGCTTGAGAGAGGATTATCACTTAAAAGTGTGTATTTAGTTACTGTGTTTTCTATGGTTTCGTTTTTTGTAGCCGTCGTTTTACTACCAAGTACCATGCACTCACAAGATTATAATGAAGAACAAGTTGGTTTATTACTTGCGCTTATCTCATTAATTGCCGTTGCCGCGGCCCACTTTATGCCCAAGGTAACTAAACAGCTTGGCGAGCAAAACGTATTAGCACTCGCCTTTATCAGTTACGGTTTATCGTATATTTGCTTTTTGCAAACGGGTACGCCTACATTAGTGTCTGGCGCTCTTTTTAGCGGTATTGGTTTTGGCTTTAGCATTCCGCTTTTAAACCATATGACGGTTGAACGCAGCGAAGCAAACGTACGTGGCCGTAATTTATCGTATTTTACGATGGCAGTGTTCTTTGGCCAGTTTTTAACCTCATTTATTGAGTACATACCCGGTGGAACAGATAATGTATTTATCAGCAGCATTATTCTAAGCGTTACTGCTGCACTAACCCTGTTTGTTACCGGCAGCAGCAAATTACAGCAAGTAACAACAGATGAAGTTTAATAAAAAATAACGACTCAGGTTAGCCTGAGTCGTTATTTCACTTGCAACAAAAGTCCAGAATCCCATCTCATTTAATTAAACATTGATAAACCCCCAGCTCAGCTGGGGTGACTCGCATAGGTTTGACCGTGACTACGGTGGGGGTATCTTCTTTGCTCGACCAAAAGTAAAGAGGAAAAAACCTATGCGAGACTATAAGAGTTTGTCTCATACCCGTTGGGATTGTAAATACCATATTGTATTTATCCCTAAAAAAAGACAGAAACTAATATATGGAGCGATTAGAAAACACTTAAGTGAAACGTTCCATGAATTAGCTAAAAGAAAAGGTGTAATAATCGAAGAAGGGCATTTGATGAGGGATCATGTTCATATTTGTTTGAGTACCCCTCCCAAGTTTGCCGTTTCAAATGTAGTGGGTTATTTGAAAGGTAAAAGTGCTATTTCGATAGCGAAGAACTTTCGAGGACGCCAACGGAATTTTAATGGCGAAAATTTTTGGGCTCGAGGATATTTCGTTTCCACTGTTGGTTTAGATGAAAATATGGTTCTTGAATATATTAGAAATCAAGAAAAAGAAGATGAACATCGAGATCAATAAAGCTTCAAATGTAATACGGCAACGCCTTGGGCGTTTACTTTAGCCCTTTGAGGGCGTAATCAAATAAGCCTCCGGCTCTGCCGGAGGTAATTTAACTTTCAGTTGTTATCTTTCCGGAAAGATAAATAAGAAGCCGCATGGACAAACATATAACAAAATCAATAGTAGTATTGCTTGCAGCTATTTCTGCTATCACTCCCTTTGCAATTGATGGTTACCTTCCTGCTATTCCTGTGATTGCCGGTGTTTTACACAGTAAAACATCAATGGTTTCTATCCATCGGGTCTGGCTAATGGTCAACTGATAGGCGGACCATTATCGGATCGCTTTGGCCGTAAGCCGGTTACCATTTTTGGTCTGTTGATTTTTGCCGCTGGCAGCTTGCTGCTTGGTAATGCAGTTGTCCTTGTGAACTGTGCTAATGGCTTGCTGCTGCGTAAATATGAGCCTGAAAACCTGCTTAAGATCTTCCTCGGAATGCAGTTTATTGGTGGAGTGGTATTGGTGGGCTCAATGCTGATTCGAGCAGATAATCTCTGGATTGTAGTATTTGCTTTTACATTGTGCCCGCTGCAATTGCCGGTATTTTAGCGAACTCCAGCAGCTGTTTTATAGACTTCCTGGAGAAGAGTAATATTTGCAATAATAAAATAGCCGGGGTTACAAAGAGAGCCTTGGCTGAATAAAATCAATAAATGCCGATATACGCCGCGCAACAGAAGAAGACTTATAAAATACGGCATTAATCTGCTCGCGATCGGTATTGAGCAATTTTCCCTGCTCTAATAACGGCACTAACCTGCCGGCTGCGATATCCTTATTGACCATAAAACCCGATAAGCAGGCAATGCCATTTCCTGCGAGTGCAAGTTGGCGCACCGTTTCACCATTACTGGCGGTCAATGTCGGCTCAATATAATCAATCCCGGCTAATGGCCAGCGGTTTAATACCTTTGCGCCGGCAAAACCAATCAATTGATGGCTCGATAAATCGCTGGCGCTTTTTGGCACGCCTCTTTTGGCCAGATACTCTGGTGACGCCACCATATATAACAAACTTTTTCCTAACGGCCGCGCATGTAACGTGGAATCGCTTAATTTACCAATGCGGATCGCCAGATCGGTTCTTTTTTCCAACAGATCCACAAAACCTTCATTGCAGGTGATCTCCAGTTGAATATCAGGAAAGGCTTGTTTAAAAGACTGAATCAGTGGTACCAACTGATGAAAAACAAAGGGGCTTGCCGCATCGATCCGTAGCCTACCTGCGGGTAGCTCACCGCGTGACACAAGTTCTTCTTCTGCCTGTTGAATTTGTAACAACCCCAGACGTACCGAATCAACAAACTGCCGGCCTTCATCGGTTAGTTCTATCCGCCGGGTGGTGCGATTTAAAATGGTGACAGCAAGCTGCTTTTCTATTTTGCTCACTGCGCGGGACACTCTTGCCACCTGAATATTAAGTGCATCGGCTGCTGCTGAAAAACCACCGCTGTCGATTACCGCCAGTAAAATCTCTAAATCATCAGAACGCGTCAGCATGCCGTTTTCCTTTCGTCATCCATTTTATATTTGCAATATTAACAAAAGTAATTTGCCAATAACATTATTTATTACA
>NZ_JBFGZY010000165.1:0-8555 GCF_041586535.1 Psychromonas sp.
CTTAACCTGCCCTGAAATCAGCGTTTTTATGCCGATGCATCTTTACTCGAGGGAATGGAGGCCAATCATATTGCCTTCTGTGTCTGTGATTAAAGCGATAAAACCATATTCGCCAATAGCGAATTTTTCTTTCACTACAGTGCCGCCGTTTTTTGCCGTCAATAGCAATTCTGTCGTACAATTTTCACTGTTAAAATAAACAACTGTGCTGTTTCCACCCGACGGAAAACCTGCCATTTTTACCAGTGCACCCATTGCCCCATAACCGCTCTTTTCTGATGGAAATGCCCACATTTCAAGTTCCTGACTATCCATCTCTGCCGGACTGGCCATCTTATTAAGCTGGATTTGAAAAACAGCCTCGTAGAATTTTTTCGCGCGGGGCATCTCTGTGACATATATTTCAAACCATACGACGGGATTGATCATAAGAGTTCTCCTGTTAACTTAGGTTTTTCAATTATAGTTCAGATGATCTTTTTTGTTTTTATGCGCAACGCGGGAAATGCTGGTTTGAAGGTTTGAAGGTTTGAAGGTTTGATGGGATGTAGCTTTGAAGACCGGTGGTTGGATGTACCAACCGCCGGATTGGTTCTTTATTGGCGGTTATTGTTGGTTGCTCTGCATTTGGCAAATGCCGGTGATCAGGGCTAATGTGACTATCGCCAGCGCTATATCCAGTAGATTGGAGATTTGCGATAGCATATTCAGATTCATCAGTTCAGGCAGTTCCCTGGCATCTGCAGATAAGCGAAAAATAGACTGGTTTAAAATGTTTGAAGCAAGCCACAGCGTCCACCAGGCAGGTAAAATTACGCTTGCTTTGCCCGTAGACCATTGCTCTGGATTGCTGCTCGCCAGCCAGATCTCTTTCATTGCCTGATAGGGTTTCCACAGGTTAAACATCGGAATGAAGTAATAAGCAATAGACCAGGCAGGTGTATAGCTGAGGTTCTCTGCGCCCAGTTGACGAAGATTAGAGTTAGCGCGATAAATCCATTTAAGGATCAATACAGCAGAGGCAATAAACGCAATAAGGGAAGCAATGCCGGTACTCTGCAGCAATTGAATGCTGAGCTCGCCATGGTCAAAAGCGGCCTGCAGCGAAGCATAAAAACCCGACTGGTAGTCGGCCAATAATTGATATTCAAGAAAGTTAAAGATAATTGATAAAATGGCAATTAAGATCTGCGCATAAAGTACATACCTGATCCACTTTGTCAGCTTGGTTAAATTTTTAAATGCTTCTGCACTGCTGGACAATTGCTCTTCTCCTTAATTGATGATCAAAAAATAGCCTGAGAACGGTTGTGAGTTCCCACACGCAGCGCGGGAACCTGTTTATACCAAGTGCATTAAATAAGTGATCTTGTATTGCGTAGGAAAAATCAATGCTAGCAAGGCATGAGTTGCAGGAAGTAGTTATTCTCCTTTCACAAAATCGTATGGAACGATTTTGAGCAGCTTTAGCTGACCACGAAGTGGTGAAGAACAGGACGTTCTGAATAAAACTCATCACGCAGATAGCGTTTATTTTAACCAGCAAGACTGATTATGTTTTTAATGCATTTGGTATTATTATAATTCGCTTAGGTATTGTTCCAGCTCGTCCCGTAACGGCAGGGCGGTCATCGCCCCTTTTTGCGTGGTCGCTAATGCGCCACAACCATTTGCCCATTGTACCGCTGTACGAATATGAGCAATCTCACTCCAGTTATTACTCTGGGCAAGATAGCTGATTAAACCGCCGACAAAGGCATCACCGGCACCGGTTGTATCGGTTGGTTTTAGCGCTTTTCCGGCAATCAGCTGCTGTTCGCCCTGGGTTATAAGCAATGCGCCTTTAGCCCCTTGGGTAATCAATACCAGGGTATTGTTAAACTTGGAGATAGCTTGTAAACCTGCTTGTAAACTATCCGTCTCTGTCAAAAATAACAGCTCATCATCGGAGAATTTAACCACATCGGCCAGTGCCACTGCTTTTAATACCACAGGTCTGATTTCGCTTGGATCTACCCAGACTTCATCACGCAGGTTGGGATCAAAAGAAACAAACCCGCCAGCCGCTTTAATCTGCTCCATGGCTAACAAAGTGCTGCCGCGGCTGGGCTCATTTGCCAGTGCAATCGAGCAAACATGTAACCACTGATTTTCTGCAAAAGCAGGGATATCAGCAGGTTGCATAAACTGATCTGCACTGGGTTTCACCATAAAGGTGAAGCTGCGTTCACCGCTGTCGTCCAGATCAACAATGACCGTTGAGGTACGATGCGCTTGATCAAGCAGCATAAAGTCGGTATTGACCCCTTCCTTGGTGAGCGTTTCTTTCATAAAACGTCCCAGCGGATCCAAACCGACACGGCCAAAAAATGCACTATCACCACCCAGGCGGGATACGGCAACAGCCACATTAGCCGGAGCTCCTCCAGGGCATTTCAGATAGGTCGTGTCACTATCCGGAATCAAATCAACAACAGCATCGCCTGTCACCCAAATTTTGTTCATGGTAGCTCCTCGCTATTTTATGCAAAAACCAGTATCGGCATGCCAATACTGGTTTGGTAATTGATGATTAATGGTGAAATTAAGCTGTTGCTGTTTTCATCTCGCTGGCTTGTTTTGCCGCTTTTTTGTTAGCGCGGGCAGCCAGTACTAAGGTTAGTGCAAATGCTGTTGCAAATGAAATGGCCATACCGATGATATAAGGTGTCACATCACCGTTGCGGATAGAGATAATACCCGGCAGACCTGCCGCACCCAGTGCACTTGCTTTTACATTAAACAAAGTGATGAACGCACTTGAGACAGCTGCAGCAGCAATCGCGGCGATAAACGGGTAGCGTAGTTTCAAGTTCACACCAAACAATGCCGGCTCGGTAATACCCAGTAGTGCAGTTACACCGGAGGGCATAGCAATACCTTTTAATTTGATATCTTTTGTTGAGAAACCAACCGCAAGTGCCGCACCGCCTTGAGCAATATTAGACATCGCCGCAATTGGGAAGATAAAGCTACCGCCAGTCACCGCAATATCAGCAAGCAGTTGAATTTCGATAGCGATAAAGCTGTGATGCATTCCGGTGATAACAAAAGGTGCATAGATAAAGCCGAACAGTGCGCCACCGATGAAACCGGCAGAATCGTATAACCAGTTCAGACCGTCACCTAATAGAAAGCCGATATCACGGGTGAACGGACCAACAATGGTAAAGGTAATTACACCGGTGATAAAGATAGCAAGCAATGGTGTCAGCAGGTTATCTAAAATAGACGGGATAAATTTACGTAAACCGTTTTCAACTTTGGCCAGGATATACGCCGCCACTAATACCGGCAGCACTGACCCCTGGTAACCCACTTTTTGGATTTCAAAACCAAATATGTGCCACACCGGAATATCACCGGCAACCGCAGCACCGCCATAGCCCCAACCGTTAAGCAGATCCGGGTGCACCATCAGCATACCCAGCGCGGCACCTAAAAACGGGTTGCCGCCAAATTTTTTGCTGGCAGAGAATGCCAGCAGGATAGGCAGATAGACAAAAGGCGCGTTGGCAAAAGTATTAATCATTGCCGCAAGATCAGCAAGCCCCGGGTTTGCATCAACCAGTGATTTTCCTTCAATAAATAACCCTGGCGCGACTAATAGGTTAAACAGACCCATCAACAGACCGCCGGCAACGATAGCCGGTATAATGGGGACAAAAATATCCGATAAACCTTTAACCGCCTGTTGGATAATATTTTGTTTCTCCGCGCCGGCGGACGCGACGTCTTTAGTGCTCATCTCTTCCAGACCGGTCAGTTTTGCCATTTGTGCATAAACCTGGTTAACGATGCCCGAACCGAAAATAATCTGGTATTGACCAGCTACTTTAAACTGGCCTTTAACGCCTTCCAGATCGCCAATGGCGGTTTCATTGATTAATGACTCATCTGCAATAGCAAGACGTAAGCGCGTTGCACAATGCGCTAATGCTTTAATATTGTTTTTACCGCCCAGCAGTTCTATTAACTGACTGGCAACTTTTGGATAGTTCATAATTTTCTCCGAGTGAACATTTCTAGTTAGTCTGTTTGAAAATAATTTTTATATTTGGGAACGTTTGCAAGTGCGGACTTTAAGTGTTTTTATTGCTTCAGCAATAGGTATGTGCGAAAAACGTGATTTTTATCTCTTTTTTGGTTGAAAATTAAACTGTCAATGTGATCATTGAGTTTTTCAAAGGCTGTTTTTGTTATTATTATCGGAAACATTCCCAAAAATAGGAAAAAGCGATGATTGGACTGCACGAAGTGGCAAAATTATCCGGCGTATCCAAGTCCACGGTCTCCCGTGTGATTAATAATGAATACGGTGTTAAAGCGAGCACCAAGGAAAAGGTATTAAAAGCCATTGAAGAGTGTGGTTATGTTGCTAATCAGGTTGCCAGAGATCTTAAATCGCAGAAAACCAATCTGATCGGTGTGATTGTGCCAACAATGTCTTCAAATGCATCAGCACAAGGGCTCAACGGTATTAGTCAGGTTATAGAATCTGTCGGAAAACATGTCCTTTTAGCGAATAGCCAGATGATTCACGAAAAAGAGATAGAGTATATAAAACGTTTTAATCAAAAACGGGCTGAAGGAATTTTATTGTTCGCAACCCATGTCGATGCTGAATTAGTTGAAACGATTAAACAATCAACCGTGCCCGTTGTTTTAATAGGTCAAGACGGCTCTCTGTTTAATATTCCCAGTATCATTCATGATGATCTCAGCGTCGGTTTCAGTGCCGCTCAGCGACTTGTTGAAGCGGGGGCGTCAAATATCGGTTTTATCGGCGTAAATCAACAGGATATAGCCGTTGATCAATGCCGTTTCCAGGGCCTGCAGCAGTATCTTCAGCATACAAAAAAGGGTGAACCGCTGTTTCACAGTCGCGGTGAGTTTACCATTGAGTCCGGCTTTCAACAGACACAGCAGCTGCTGCTTGACTGGCCGCAATTAGACGGCTTGTTTTGTGCTACGGACAGAATTGCAATCGGTGCGATGAAAGCGATCACTGCTGCGGGTAAAATTCCCGGAAAAGATATAAAGGTACTCGGAGTGGGTAATGATGAGTTGGCAGAAGTGTGTACCCCTACGTTATCGACATCTAGTTATGCATTTGATTTAACTGGTAAAAAAGCAGCGCAAATGCTGCTGGAGCTGATTGCCAATAAACAAACCGAAGTGAGTAAACTGGTGATGGGCTTTGAGAGCATCACCCGGGAAAGCTGCTGATAGCAATATTCTGAGTAAGCTCGCTTGGTAAGCAAAACAGCGCTACCGGCAGAAAACATGATCCGGATCTCCCTTTTCTGTAGCGGTAACGAGTTATTTGTTGCAAAAACATACTTTTTAGCATATTTTGCAAACGTTCCCGAATTTAATTGAGGATCGGCTTCAAAATTACTTGCGCTTTTGTTTTCAAAATAACCGGTCATTTTTGGCTTTTTGGAAACAATTTAGAGCAAATTATTGTGTAACGATTCCTAAATCAACTGTTACAGGTGGTGTATGTCCTTATTAGCAATTGTTGAAGCATGTGGTGGAATCGGCAATTTGGTCCGGATCCTGATTCCTGATTCCCGTATTATTGTTGAGATCAGAGAGTTTGATCTGTTATCCGGTCCGGCAAAACAGCAAGCTTACAATGCCGTTTTAAAGCAGGTTACTTTTGATAAACCTGTTATTGAAAATAAAGGTGAATTTGCAGCTCAGCTATTAGAAGCCGGCAAGCTTATTGCCGGGCAGCAACTGACGGATCTTCAGCCTTATACAAAAGCGCTTGCATGTGAGCACCGCCCGGCCTGGCATATCTCCCCCCCGCAGGGATTGTTAAATGATCCCAATGGCTTTATTTACCATCAGGGGCAATACCACCTGTTTTATCAGTGGTACCCTTATGCCTGCGCCCATAAAGACAAATACTGGGCACACCTGACCAGCAAAGATTTAGTTAACTGGCAGTGGCAGCCGGTGGCATTAACGCCCTCGGATTGGTTTGACAGTCACGGTGTTTTTTCCGGTCATGCGCTTAGTAATGATAATGAATTAATGTTGTTCTATACCGGTAATGTGCGTATAGATGAGCAAAGAGACAGACACACCACGCAATGTTTAGCGACCTCAACGGATGGGATCCACTTTACCAAGCATGGTCCGGTGGTCCCCGAGCTACCGCCCGGTGTGACACCGCACTGCCGGGATCCTAAGATTATCCGCCATAATAACCGCTGGTTAATGCTGCTTGGTGCACAGCGTGAAGATCTGCAGGGGCGTTTAGCGATTTACCAATCAGATGACCTTAAGAGCTGGACCTTCCTGGCTTTATGTGGTGATGAGCTTGGGGATTTTGGTTATATGTGGGAATGTCCTGATTTTTTCAAATTGAATAATCAGGATTTTATTGTGATTGGCCCGCAGGGCATAAAATCGTCCAGCAAGCACCATAGCATCGAACACCATAATGGTATTGTCAAAGCAAAACTGGATGAAATCGGCAGGGCAGTGCTCTCCGACTTCCAGCATCTTGACCATGGCTTTGATTTTTATGCACCGCAATCTTTACAAACGCCGGACGGCCGACGCATTATGTCCGCGTGGATGGGATTGCCCGATGAAGTTAATCACCCCAGTTCAGATAGCGGCTGGGTGCATCAGTTAACTACGCTGCGCGAACTATCCTATGTGAATGGCAAGTTGATTCAAAAACCGATCCGCGAGCTGCAGCAACTGCGTGGTCAGGCTGTTGTTGTAGAGCAGGATCAGTCCTGTTTTGATCTGCACAGTAAATCCTTTGAGCTGAATCTGTCCATGCAGTGGGGCAGTGCGCTGCGGTTGTTTCAATCTGAGCAGGGATATTGTGAAATTCGCCTGGATCAAGCAACAAAAACGCTGTTTTTAGACAGATCCAATACGCTTATGCGTGAAGGTGACAAAATTCGCGAACTGGCGTTGCCCGATAGCGAGTGTGTGCAGTTACAGATCCTGGCTGATACCTCATCTTTAGAAATCTTTATTAATAATGGTGAAGCAGTAATGTCCGCACGTATCTTTACCGCTAAGGATGCAACACAAATTGGTATCGAGGGTAACGTGCAGATACAAGCAGCCTGGTTATTGAATAAAGCGGCAGCTCCTTTTGTAAGCTAAGTAACCTCAATTCTGGATAAGCAAATCGATACAGCGCCCTTATTTTCGCGTATTTCTTCGTTAAATCATCGAAGCAATAGCCTGCTATTGCTTCGATGATTTGCCTTGAACTACACAAAACTAACAGCACTGCATAACCGGAATTTTTAATGCGTTGATATTAAAGGGAATTTCGATTCCATTATCCAGAATTGAGGTTAATTAAGAACAAAAGGAAAAATCATGCAATCACATCGTGTTAATGAAATATTAGAATTATTAAAACCTTACTGGTTAAAAAATAAAGAGTTAAGTCTGATAGAAATCCTGGAGCTACTGTCTAAAGATTCCGGTTTTGATAAACCGCTGACAGAATTAACAGATGAAGTAATAATTTATCATCTTAAAATGGATCAAACAGAAAAAGGTGACATGATCCCCGGCATCGCCAAAGACTGTGAAGAAGACTTCCAAACTGCCTTATTAAAAGCGCGCGGGTTAAAATAGAAGGCTAGTCAACTACCATATTGGATAGACTCTTTTTATCCTGTCTTTAGCCTTGTTTGTACGAGGCTAAAGACAGGGCTAGCAGAGCTTGCCCGCTCGGGAAACATAGCTGTCGCGATACAATCAGGTCTCGCAGTGCTTTGACCGCCCAAGAGACCTGGTTGTCGAAAAATTAACCGTTCCGACTATCACATGATTTTCATGCCACTGCGTTGGCACTCTTAACCTTTCCCCATGCGAGAGCAGGTTAGGGCAAAAAGCAGGCCAAATAAAAAACCCCAGGAAGCAAAGCTTTCTGGGGTTATTTAATTGGGCGCTTGGCGATGGAACAGGAGGTGCAGAGCACCTCCGCTCGTGACACGGTGCTCTCGCACCACTACAGGGCACGCGGAGCTTAGCCCGCTCGTAAACCAGTGCTGCCGCACTACTCGCCCCGACTATCACATGAAAGGAGTGCCACTGCGTGGCAGCTTTTTATTACCCATGCTCGAGTGGTCATCGCCACCAAGGGCTTAATAACGAAAAAACCCCATCCCTTCAAAGAAGGAATGGGGTTTATCGTAATTAGGCGCTTGGCGATGGGACAGGACTCGCAGAGCTCACCCGCTCGTCACACGGTGCTATCGCACCACTTCGCCCTACTCTACATGATCTGGACCCAACTGCGTTGGCACTCTTAACCTTTCCCCATGCGAGAGCAGGTCAGAGCAAAAAGCAGGCCAAATAAAAAACCCCAGGAAGCAAAGCTTTCTGGGGTTATTTAATTAGGCGCTTGGCGATGACCTACTCTCACATGGGGAGACCCCACACTACCATCGGCGCAATTGCGTTTCACTGCTGAGTTCGGAATGGGATCAGGTGGTACCACAATGCTATGGTCGCCAAGC
>NZ_JBFGZY010000166.1:0-8354 GCF_041586535.1 Psychromonas sp.
GATGAGATGCCCGCCAAGCAGATTACGGGGTTGTGAAAACTCCGCCTGCGGCACACCATAAATCAGCACGGCTGAAGCACCAAATGAAGCGACTAAAAACAGGCTGGTCTGCAAATTGCTGTGTGCATAGTGGCTTATACCCATGTTACTTCAAAATGCTTTGTCAGGCATGAGCTTGGAAATCAGAGCAAGGCGCAACACGAGGTAATGGTTACTCCCTTTTCGATTGCTGCAACGCAGCACTGGTTTTCGAGCTCGCGCCCCGTAGGGCAAGGGAAATTGCACCAATCTGCTTTGTTATAAAATCTTTCTGTAGAATAACTAGACTTCAATTTTATGTCTAGCATCTCGGCTCAATTGACCTTGCTGACTTTGCATCTTGAAGTATCATGGGTATATTAACGCAATCAGATAGATCCCGACAAATGCCCCTAACCCTGACCACAATATTTTGCACCATGTTTTTCTAGGCGGGCAGGATTCCCGTTTTTGTAAATATTCTCTGAACAACATTGTGCTCCTGATGGTTGGCTATTGCTTCGATGATTTTACGCAGATATATACGAAAAAAACGGTGCTGTATTGATTTGCTTATCTAGAATTGAGGTTTATTAGTCAAATAACCCTTGAAAAACGCTGCTGACTGACTTGCGCTTTCATATAAGCATCAAATGACATGCAGATATTACGCACCAGCAGACGACCAGCCTGATCGATCTTAATATATTGATTCGTGTTAACCAGCAGATCATCATCGATAAATGTCTTTAACTGCTGTATTTCATCTGTAAAATAACTATCAAAATCAATATTATACTGATCATTAATCTGCTCTTTATCAAGATACAGGTTACACATCAATTGATGAATAACAGCACCACGGATCAAGTCATCCTGATTTAAGGTAAGGCCTTTTTCAACGGCATGGCCAGCGGCATCCACAGCCTGATAATAGGCTTTTAACTCTTTTTTATTCTGACTATAGGCATTACCGATCGCGCTGATCGAAGAGACACCCAAGCCAAGCAGGTCGCATTCGCCCAGAGTGGTATAACCTTGAAAGTTTCGATGCAGTACTCCCTCGCGTTGGGCAACAGCTAATTCATCATCGGGTTTAGCAAAGTGATCCATGCCGATAAATTCATAACCAAAAGAGCACAGTGTTTCGATGGAATGCTTCATTAATGCAAATTTTTGTTCAACATTGGGTAACCATTCATCACGCAGTTTTCGTTGTGATGAAAACCGCGAGGGCAAATGTGCATAACTGAAAAGAGAAATACGGTGCGGATCCATCTCTTTTACTTTATCCAGTGTTTTGCTAAATGACGCGACGCTTTGAAATGGCAGACCATAAATTAAATCAATATTAATAGACTTAAAACCAACGTCTTTGGCACGCTCAATCAAAGCACAAATAAAATCTGTACTCTGCTCGCGGTTAATGGCTTTTTGTACTTTAGGATCAATATCCTGCACACCAATACTGATTCGGTTAAAACCCACTGAACGCAAATGATCGGCCATTTCCAGCTCTATTTCGCGCGGATCAACTTCAATACTTATCTCAGCATCATCAGCTAAATTAAAATTAGCTTTGAGTAAAGAAACCAGATGTGAAATTTGTTGGTAGGATAAAAATGTCGGCGTACCGCCCCCCCAGTGCATCTGCTTGATTGTATAATCTTTGAAATATTCAGCGCGTGACCGGATCTCTTTTTCAAGAAAAGCCAGATAAGTCTCGGTTTTTCCCTGCTGGCGCGTAACCACTTTATTGCAACCGCAGTAATAACAAAGGCGATGACAAAATGGAATATGCACATACAGCGACAAGCCATTATTAGGTGAGTTTTTGATTGCCTTATTGAGTTCATCATTATCAAATTTTTCAGTAAATTCTAATGCTGTCGGGTAAGAAGTATATCTCGGCCCGCTTACATTGTATTTGCTTAACAATTTAGCATTAAAGAATTGTAGGTTTTTCATAAAAAGTATCCTTGCACTTAATAAAACGCTGTATCTCATTTAAACGGGAAAACTATTTTACATCAAGCCACAAAGATGTAAAATAAATGCATCTTTTAATTTAAAGCAGATTAAGGTTACCGATAATGCATATTACTCGCTATACAGACTATTCACTTCGTGTGCTGATCTATTTAACAATTAATCAGGACAGGCTGTGCACAATCAATGAAATAGCGCAAAGTTATGCGATTTCTAAAAATCATCTAATGAAGATTGTCCAGCAGCTCAATATGAAGGGGCATTTACTGGCGATACGCGGCAAAAATGGCGGTATCAAATTAAACCGTGCACCTGACGAAATTAATATCGGTACTTTGGTGCGGGAAATCGAAGACAAAAATAAGCTGGTTGAATGCTTTGGTGATAATAATCACTGTGTGATCACCTCTAGTTGTCAACTGAAAGGCATTTTTGCCGAAGCGCAGGAGAGTTTTTTCAAAACCTTAGACAAATATACCCTGAACGATTTAGTTGCTCCAGGACAGCAGCAGGAATTAAACAAATTATTAACCCGTGGCGAAATTTTTCGCCAATAAATAGGCCCTAATTACCCATTTTTTTGAGAACCTGATTATGATTAATATTAGCAACGCTAAAGGTAATACCCCTGCAACTCAGCAAGGTATTGCGTTATTAGACCTCGCCTTTCGCCCGTTCTTTTTACTCGCAGCCCTATTCAGTATTGTTGCCCTGCTTATATGGAATGGTCTGCTAACCGGAGGTCTTAGCCTTAACCTGTACGGCGGCGCCTTATGGTGGCATATGCATGAAATGTTATTCGCTTTTGCGACCGCAGTTATTGTCGGATTTTTATTAACTGCGGTACAAACCTGGACCGGTGTACGCAGCTTAAATGGCAAAGGGTTACTACTGTTAGTGACACTCTGGCTGATCGCCAGAATCTTATTTTTCTTTCCGGATACCCTTCCCCATGCACTTATTGCCGGCGTAGATCTTGCTTTTTTACCTTTATCAGCACTGGCACTTGCTTATCCGATTATAAAAGTAAAACTGTGGCGCAACATTATGTTTATACCTATCTTATTGATTATGGCTATCAGCAATGCGGTTATGCATTACAGTGTTGCCGCACAAAACTATCAACTAATGAACAGTGCCAGTACGGCAATGGTATTATTGGTAACCTTGATTATGTGTATTATGGGTGGGCGGGTCTTCCCGATGTTTACCGCCAACGGTACCCGAACTCCTCGTGTCCCTGCAATCAAGTGGTTAGAAAACCTTGCCACGGGCAGTATCCTGTTAGCCGTATTAAGTGGGTTTAAACTGATCGAGCTACCTGCAATGGTCACAGCAGTTATCTTTTTTGTTGCCGGCTCCGCACATAGCGTACGTGTGTTTCGCTGGAAAATCTGGGTAACCCTGAAAACGCCATTAGTCTGGTCCCTGCACATCAGCTACTGGTGTATTGCGCTTGGTCTGTTTATGTATGGCCTTTCAGAGATTACCCCCCTTGTCAGCCACTCACAGGCAATTCATACTTTAACTGTCGGAGCCATGGCAACCATGATTCTGGCGATGATCTCCCGTGTTTCTCTGGGGCACACCGGCAGAAATATTGTGGTGGGTAAAGTAATGACAATTGCATTTATAGCAATCGTTCTCTCCTTTATCACCAGAGTATTCGGGCTTTACTGGCTGACTAACTATCACCAGGTGATGACCACCGCGATTGTGTTTTGGATTATCGGTTATGGCTGTTTTGTAGCTTTATATTTGCCCATTTTAATCAAACCACGGGCGCTGTAATTTTTATTATGAAAAGAATTTTAAAAAGAGAAACTTAAAGTGGCATTTAATATACATCTTTAATATAATACCCCAGTCTGTTTAGCTTTGTTAATTACTTATACTGGTAATCAAAGATAAACCGCCCCTAACTAATTTATCTAACGGAGAATACAATGAGCTGTTGTGGACAATGTGGTGGTACAAGCCACGAAGAGAAAGAGCAAACTGAACAGCAAGAAGCTGAACAACAAGCAACTGAAGAGTAACTTCCAATAAAAACCTGATATTAAAAATCCAGCCGCATTTACTGCCACTGGATTTTTTTGTATTTGTTATATCATTCCCTACTATTCTGTTGTCCTCTTGATAGCATTTAATTATTTAAAAACCACAAACACAACAAAAAAACACCCACAACCTACTGTTTATTAAGCAATTATTAAAGTAAATGCCGAAAAAAAACACAACGCAGGAAAAAAAACATAAAAACGGGACAAAAAATTATTGCGTGACGGGGAAAAATAAAGTCTACTTAGCCCTCTTTTGAATGGGCTGGCACAGCCTTTATTTTACTTTTTTGGAACTCGAACTGAATGAGCCAATTTATATCGATTGACGTTGAAGACTACTACGAATCAGCATCTTTTCAACGTATTAAAAAATTCGCAGAAGATAAACCAACCCCTTTTGTGATCATTGATACTAGCATCATTAGCAAACAGTATGACCAAATGGTGCATAATTTCCCTTATGCAGACGTTTATTATGCGGTTAAGGCTAACCCAGCAGAAGAGATATTAACCCTGTTACGTGACAGAGGCTCTAACTTTGACATCGCCTCAATTTATGAACTTGATATGGTGATGAAAATAGGCGTAACGGCAGATAGAATCAGTTACGGTAACACCATTAAAAAACGTAAAGACGTGCGTGCCTTCTTTGAACAAGGGGTACGTATGTATGCTTCTGACTCAGAAGCGGATTTACGCATGATTGCAGAAGAGGCTCCAGGTTCAAAGGTTTATGTACGTATTCTGACTGAGGGTACACATACAGCTGACTGGCCTTTATCCCGTAAATTCGGCTGCCAGAATGAAATGGCCTGTGACTTGTTGATTTTGGCAAAAGAATTAGGGCTGGTACCTTACGGCATCTCTTTCCATGTTGGATCTCAGCAGCGTGATATTGGTGCGTGGGACTCTGCCATCGCCAAAGTAAAGGGTATTTTCGAACGTTTACGTGACGAGCATGACATTCAACTGCAGATGATTAACCTGGGTGGCGGTTTTCCTGCAAACTACATTGATAAAACCAATGAATTAACAACTTACGCAGAAGAAATTAAGCACTTTTTACATGAAGATTTTGGTGATGATTTACCGCGGATTATTTTAGAGCCGGGTCGCTCCCTTATTTCCAATGCGGGTATTTTGGTTTCAGAAGTGGTGTTAATCAGTAAAAAATCTTATAACGCCTTGGAGCGCTGGGTATTTACTGATGTGGGTAAGTTTTCAGGCTTAATTGAAACCATGGATGAAGCGATTAAATTCCCAATATATACTGAAAAAAATGGCGAATTGGACAAATGCGTTATTGCCGGGCCAACCTGTGACAGTGCCGACATTATGTATGAGCATTACAGTTACGGCTTACCAACGGATCTGGAAATCGGTGACCGCATGTACTGGCTGACGGCAGGGGCTTATACCACGACTTATTCTGCGGTATGCTTTAATGGTTTTCCACCATTAGCTGCTTATTACTTGTAATAAAGCACTTCAGTTTATTTTAGCCAGAGAAATTTACTCTGGCTTTCCCCCCTTTTCCAATTCTGAAATTTCCCTCGAACAAATTCATTCAAACTGCTAAATTTGTGAGCATTTCACCAATATCCTGACAGAAATTCCTTTATTATCTAATTTTAAATGTTGCATTTTAATACCCGTGCAGGGTAGGAAAATAAGATACCCTCATCCAGTTCAGGAACTAACAATCTATTATGAATATTTACGAAGCCGCAACGGAAGATTTTGAAAAAATCTGGCCGGTCTTTCACGAAATAGTCAAAACCGGAGATACGTACGCCTATGCCATAAATACAACAAAAGAACAGGCGAAAAATATCTGGTTAGACTCTTCGCGTAAAACTTATGTTGTAGAGGAAGATGGCAAAATTCTGGGCACCTATTATTTAAAAACAAACCACGCCGGACCGGGTGATCACGTCTGCAATTGCGGTTACATGGTATCCCCTTCCGCGAGGGGCAGAGGGTTGGCCACTATGATGTGTACACATTCTCAAAATGTTGCCCGGGAGTTGGGTTATCGCGCCATGCAATTTAACTTTGTAGTCTCCACAAACGACGTAGCCATTCGTCTGTGGGATAAATTGGGTTTTAAAACTGTTGGACAATTACCTAAGGCATTTGAACATCCCACTAAGGGTCCCGTCGACTCATTCGTAATGTATAAGTGGCTATAATCGCAATCGAAGTACGCGTACAGAAATTTCCCGCCATCTTCGATCTGAGGGCTGACGGTAGGGGTAAACACTCCCCCCTGTAAGTGGGGGATGCCATTCTGCTTTTAATATACTCCCTTAATTCGTGCCACTAAAAAATCCACCATCGCTTTAATTTTAGGAATATGGTAACGCTGCTTCTGATATAAAAGGTAAATACCTATTTCTGAATTTGTAGAGGTGGTTAATCCGGGTTTAAAATGTAACTCTTTTAATTCACCCCGTTCAAGATAGGGTTTGAGCACCCAGCGGGGCAACATCACAATACCCTGTCCCTGTACCGCCTTGCTCAGCAACCAACTCCCGCCATTACTGACTGCTACCTTAGGGGCAGATACATCTTGCCACTTGCCATCAATTTCGCATAACCAGGGAGTAGGCCCTGTCGGGGTACGGAAATACAAGCCCTTATGCTCGGAAAGTTGGCAAGCATTTGTTGGCGTGCCCATACGCTGCAGGTAACCGGGAGAGGCTGCCGGAATAAACTCATTTTCCATCAATTGAATGGCGACAACCCGTTCGCCGGGTACCCCGCCGCCTCTGATTGCCAGATCGACATCATCCCGGCCTATCGCTGAAAGCTCATCACTGAGGTGGACATCAAGAACAATCTTAGGATAAAGTGCACTAAACTCATCCAATATTGGAATTAGTATCCGCTCGCCAAAGCCAACCATGCTGGTGATACGCAATTTCCCGATCGGCACTTCCTGATAACGGCGTACCGTTTCATTACAGTCTTCTAATTGAGCAATCACTTCACTCACCTGCTGATAATATTCGGCGCCAATTTCGGTTAGTTTGACCAGACGTGTAGAGCGCTGCAGCAGTGTTGCGCCGAGCATACTTTCAAGATCTGCCACTCTTCTGGAAAGTGAAGAAGGCGGCACAGAAAAAAGCCGAGCCGCTTTTGTAAAGCTACCCGTTTCAACTACTTTCACAAAATATTTTAATGCCCTAAGCTGATCCATTACTGCCCTTTATTATTGTCTTTTAAACAATAGAGAATAGCATTTATCCCACTTTATATCCGATAAAAATTACTGAATAATAAGCATAAGCGGATATCTAAAACTGATAAGCAAGGGGAAGATAAGATGACCACATATACTGCCATTAACCTAATCAAACGCCCGCAGGGCGGAGCAATAGAGGCAGTGTTATGCGCAGCTCTGGTATCGGAGAGGTGGTAGAAAGCAACCATCCCGATTTTAAAGTTGGTGACCGGGTGATGGGAATGATGGGCTGGCAGGAATATTTTCGCAGCAATGGTACCGGCATTAATAAGGTGGATCTGCCGCTTCCTGATGAAACTATTTTGTCTGTTTTTGCACTGCCTGGCTTAACCGCTACTCAGGGCTTATTTAATGTAGGTAAACCCAAACAGGGGGAGACTCTTATTGTCACCGGCGCTGCAGGTTCAGTGGGTTCAATCGTCGGACAACTTGCCAGGGCCGATGGCCTGCGCGTGATCGGTGTGGTTGGCAGTGATGAAAAAGCAGCCTGGATTGTCAATGAACTGGGGTTTGATGCAGCCATCAATTACCACTCGGAAGATCTCGATGGACAATTAGCGACACTTGCCCCGGCTGGTATTGATGTCTATTTTGAAAATACCGGGGGTCCTATCCAACACCTGATTTTCGAACGTATGAATGCACATGGGCGCGTAGTAGTATGCGGTTTAATCGCTGATTACAACAAACAGCACCCCGGGTCCAAGTTGGCTGAACGTAATTAAAAAACGTTTAACTGTTCAGGGTTTTACCATGCCGGATCATTTTGCACAGGTACCGGAGTTGCTGGCAAAACTCAGCCCTTATGTGATGCAGGGGAAAATCAAGCACCGCTCCCATGTACTGCAGGGGCTGCAGCCAGCGATTTCCGGATTGAACTTATTCTCCAGCGGTGAAATTGAAGCTCACCCAGCTAAAGCAAGGTGATTCTTGTCGTCAACGGTTTAGGCATTGCAACATTAAGTTGCGTTAGTCTTCTAAAACCTCTTACAAGCGTTTAACGTGTCGGCACTACCTGCCGCCACGAATTTTTAAGC
>NZ_JBFGZY010000167.1:0-8314 GCF_041586535.1 Psychromonas sp.
CAATCTATATTCTATTTTTGGGTTTATTGTTACCCTTAATCGCCTTCCCGATTCTTTATTACATCGGTTTATTAAAACGACAGGATGCACCTCTATTGCGGCACACTATGGTTCAGTGAGCGTTGGCACTTATGCCGTCGCAGTGGCTTTTCTTGAAGCAAAAAATATTGCTGACGAAGCTTATATTCCACTGTTTGTTGTGCTGCTGGAAATGTCGGCTATTGAGTTAGCGCCTCGGGGGCACAACAGCGGACACTGGACACAAGTGGGCAGTGTCACATGTCAATTTGAAAATCATGTCAGAGCGCTTGCCGGCTTAACATTAGGCAGTGTAAAACAGCTTGCTAGCGTTGCTATGATTAATTTAATCGGCACAGAAAAACCGCCATTTGAGTCCCTTTCGGCGTGCTCAAAACTATATTGGTACAATAAATCAGTTAAACCGCAACGCAAACTTGGTCATGTCAATTTTGTAGCTGAAAACAGTGTCACGCTTGTACAGCAAATGGATAGCTTTAAGCAGGCTATTACCGGTAATGAAGCGGTTAAAAGCTAAATTTCAGAAAAAGGCAATTAAAACAGGTTTAAGAAACTGAAAAACCTTTACAGATCCTAATACAGTATATTGGCTATGCACACAGGATATACGCATAGCCAATTTTTTTTACTGACGCTGCTGCGGACGAGGCGGCTTGTGAGAGGCAAACTCCTCTTCGCTGATAACACCATCATCGTTGCTGTCTATTTCTGAGAAAATCGTCTCAGGATCACCCTGAGGCAAGTCTTGTGCGGAGAACTCCTCAACACTTATTTCACTGTTACCATCGCTGTCTATTGATGAAAAGCTTGGCGGTGGTGGTGGCATATCACCATTTCCACGTTCATTACCTGATGCGCAAACCTGGCTTGAAATCGCCAGACCAAGAATCATCGCCAATATTGCGTTAGAACGAATATCCATTATTTTTTCCTGTAGTTATAAAAGTAATTGTTTATAGATTAACAATAAAAATCGCAAATAATGTGTAAACAATGAGGAAAATAATGAAAGATTAAACTGCACCCAGGCTGCTCGAAAATGCTTTACCAGGCACGAGCTCGGAGACCAGATCAAGGCGCAACATGAGAACCTTTCGTGAGATTAACTTCGTTAATCCACTATCGGTAGGTGTAAATACAAGCACTTAGCACCTTAAATGGTTATTTCCTTTTCGATTGTTGCCCGCAGAGCTGGCTTTCGAGCCTGCGCCCCGCATGTTATAAAATCTCTCTGTAGAATAACTATACTTCAATTTTATGCCTGGCATCTCGGCACCATTTGCCTTGTTGACTTTGCATCTTAAAGTATCATGGGTATATATGACGCTCTATGGTAAAAGCAGGCGGTAACCCGCACCGTAAACGGACTGGATAAAATCAATCCCCTGACTGATAGCGGCTAATTTTTTCCGTAATTTTTTAATATGACTGTCAATCGTTCTGTTATTGACAATACGCTGATCAGAATACATATTATCCATCAGTTGCGCGCGCGTGAAGATACGCCCCGGCTTGTCGGCCAAGGGTTTTAACAATTGAAATTCGACCGAGGTCAGTGAGGCCTCCTGACCTTGATAACTCACTATAAAACGGTGCTCATCAAGCACCAGCCCTGTCTCGCAGCCCTCCGGGGAGGGGGTTCTTCTTAAAACCGCTTTGACTCTGGCGACCACTTCTCTGGGACTAAAGGGCTTGCAGATATAGTCATCGGCACCGAGCTCCAGCCCTAACAGGCGGTCTATTTCATCCACTCTGGCTGTCACCATCAGTATCGGAATATTGGAAAATTGGCGAATCTCCCGGCACAGCGTTATACCATCTTTCCCCGGCAGCATAATATCTAATAAAATGGCCTTAGGCTGATGCTCCTTCACCCAGGCAATCACTTCATCTCCGTGGTGGATTTGATGCGGCTGATACTCTGTGAGGTTAAAATAGTCGCTTAATAAATTAGCAAGCTTTATTTCATCTTCGACGATCAATATGGAATTTGACATTTTATTTTCTCTTTTTTATTCGCTCAGCGGCAGTGTTATGATAATCGCCAATCCGCCTAAGTCAGATTGCTGCGCTGTAATTTCCCCCTGATGCGCGGCAACAATATGCGCGCAGATAGACAAGCCTATTCCTGCGCCACCCGTTTTTCGGTTGCGAGAGTTGTCAACGCGGTACAGATGTTCAAACAGGTGGGGAAAATGCTGTTCACCAACCCCCTCGCCATCATCTTCAATTTTTAACACTGCCAGGGAGGCAAAGGTGGTATCTCTGCCCAGAGTGATTCTAACAACGTTTGCCTGCGCATATTTAATACTGTTATTAATAATATTTTCAAACAGCTGGTATAACCTGGTGCGATCTGCAAAAACCGTTAGCGATGGCGCCTCTATACCAACTTCTAGTGCTATCCCCGCGTCGGCAAGGTAACTGCTGTATTTATCTTTTTCCGCGTTAAGCAGTGCAACCAGATCTTCTTGTTTTTTGCGATAATGCATCCCTCCGATATCCGCACTGGTTAGCTGGTGCAGGTCATCAATCAGATTTTGCAGGTGTTTAACTTCCTCGTTCACGGAGGCGATATTTTTTTTGTTAAGCGGCCTGACATCATCGAGCATCGCCTCTAATTCACCGCGTAAAATAGTCACTGGTGTGCGCAGTTCATGGGATATATTGGCTAACCAGCGCTTTCGGGCACTGTCATTTCCGTTCAGTGTTAAAGCCAGTTCATTAAAATCCCGACTTAACTCCTGCAGTTCATCCTGCCGGTGCAGATCTATATTTTGCCGGTAGTCACCCTGGGTTAACTTATGCATGCCCCGTGCAATCTGCTTAATAGGTTCAACTAAATGTCGGGCAAGTGGCTGCGTGACTAGAGCCGCTAACGATATGGCGGCCAATGCAATGATCCAGAAATAACTCTGCTGCTGCTCGATAAAGTCTAATTCATAACCCTGAGTAAGTTCATTGCGTTTGGAAACGGCTAAAAAACCAACCGTTATTTTATCTACCGTAATCGCGTTTATACTGTATTCAAAATCGTCACTGTAGCGTCCGGCAATAAGGGTGTTATCCGTATCAAGTAAGGCATAGTTTGCCGGGCGACCGGGCGGTGCATGCAATAATTCCGCATCTTCTGAGGTAAATATCTCTGAGCGGTTGTTTACGGGGGGCGGTGGTGGAGAGGGCGGCCGGGTGTGCGGGGGAATAAATACTGTGTCTTTAAGTGTTGCAAATATCAGCTCGTCAAATTTTCTGCTCTGTCCCTGTATTGTCAACCAGTTGTTGTCTTTCTGGTACACCTGCGCAAGCTCAGTAACTAAAGGTTTTAAGCTTTCAACCTCTTTGCTGTTCACGTATTCAACCATGCCCTTGCCGATGCTCCACTGCAGCAGAAAAACCAATCCCGTCACCAGCAGCAAGTTCAAGCTGAACAGCATTAAAAAGAGTTTGCTCTGAATTTTCATTAACCTAAATCTCACTGTAAAAGGGTAGCAGCGAATCAATTTTTGCAGCTTTAACCAAAAAGTTTATTAACCAATTTAAATCTCAGCAAGAATAACATCCGCATCCATTTACAGGCTGGGCGCACTGGAATTACAAGGAAAAGCTTAGTTTTATAAATCCCCTCAATTCAGGATAAGCAAATCGATACAACACGGTTATGTTCGCGTATTTCTGCGTTAAATCATCTCCCAATAGCCAGCTATTGCTTCGATGATTTGCCTTGAACTCCACAAAACTAACAGCACTGTATAATACAAAACTTTAATGCGTTGATATTAAAGAAAATTACGATTCCATTATCCATAACTGAGGTTAAATAGAGATAATACGTTAACCAGAGTAATTAAAACAGATGGTTAATGCGATATTTGCAGCACTCGCTAGCATGCTCCGTGGCGCAGGGGTCAAGTAGCACTAACACTGCTGATTAGATAGTGCTCCCATTTTTGAGTTTAATAGTCTTTGTACTTGCATTGTTACTGTGCTTTTCATTATATTTGCTGTTTGTTTTTTATACAGTTGAAACGAGTGTTGAGTGGTTATGCGTTTATTGATTATACCAACTTTCGCAGTGGCTGCGGCAGGGCTATTACTGACTGCCTGTACGCAAGGGATTGGCTATCCTGTTGAGAATGCCCCGATCACAGTTTCTTCTCAGCCTGCAGCAGGGCAACTAACAGAGTCTGTAACGGCATCCAAGGCCTCCCCCAATATTGAATATGATCCATCACCAACATTTGAGCAGGAGATGTTGTCTGAGGTTAATAGGATTCGGGCACGAGGGACGCACTGTGGAGGCAAGAAAATGCCGCCTGTTGCACCGTTAACCTGGAATAATAAATTACAACAGGCAGCCTTTGTCCATGCGAATAATATGGCAAAAAAAGATTTTTTTGATCATCGCGGTTTAGACGGTAACGGTTCTGGCCAGCGGATTAGTGACGCAGGTTATCAAGCCCGGGCCATTGTTTAAATATGATGAGTGCTGATTTTACAGAAATGGCTGCCGCCCAGGTAAGCAATAGTTCGGCATATTACGGTAGTTATTGGACGCAGGTTTTCGCATCACCCTATTAACCCAAAATTATAAAAAGTGATTACTGATTTTAACCCCGATGTTGGACATGACGAACCGCGTGAAGTGGATAATAGCGTTATGTTCGCCTATCTTATTAGGTAGAAATGACTGCTAAAGGCACTGCAATATCGGGGTGAACTATGACCGCACTTAATGCTTTTTTTGATCGGCTTTGGCAACAATACAGCGCTATCAGCCCGCAGGCGCAGGCTATTCACCGCTTGTTTGAAAGTGAAGGTGAAGTCCTGATCAATGACCATATTGCTTTTCGTACCCTGGCGAATTGTGATATTTCCATCAAACACTTAGAAAAAGAAATATTTGCTCTGGGCTACCGGCATCTGGATTCTTACCATTTTGTCGAGAAAAAGCTGGATGCCTGTTGTTATGTGCATCCCGAATCACCGACCAAAATATTTATCAGTGAACTGCTTTGGCAGGAGCTCTCCGGGCGGGCGCAAAGCATAATTGAAAATATTATTAATCAGCTTAAATCAGCACCGCTTGCCCACGGAAAGTCGCGTTTAAGCTGCGGGCGGTTATGGGCTTTGCCGAGCTATGCCGATTATCTTAGTTTACTCGATGAGTCTGAATATGCTGCCTGGCTTTCGGTCTGGGGGATAAGGGCAAACCACTTTACTCTTTTTGTTAACCACTTTCGCAAATATCAACAGCTTTCTCAGGTAGTGGAACTGCTACAAAAAAACGGCTACAAACTCAATGCGGCAGGCGGCCTGATAAAAGGAACAGAGGGTGATTTGCTGATTCAGGCGGCTACCATGGCTGACAAGCAATTTGTTGATTTTAAAGATGCCGGACGGCAGCAGATTAGCAGCTGCTACTATGAATTTGCGCAGCGTTTTAAACAAAAAGATGGTCAGCTGTTTCAGGGGTTTGTCCCCGACAGTGCCGATAAGATTTTCGAGTCGACTAACAGTGGAGAGTCCCGTGACTAAACGTATTGTGGTATTCGGCCTTGGCCGTATTGGCGGAACAATCGCGCAGATCCTCAGTGAGCATCAAAATTATGAGGTCACCGGCGGAGATAGCGATCCGCAAACCGTGGCGCGTTACGCCTCTATGTTTACCACCCGGCTTATTAAGGATAATGATTTTTCTTCTCTATTAGCCAATCAGGATGCGGTGTTATCCGCACTCAGTTTTCGTGATAACCCCGGGGTTGCTCAAGCGGCTTTGGACAACGGCTGCAGTTATTTTGATCTGACCGAAGATGTTCGCTCGACAGAGGTGATCAAGAAGATAGCCCGGCACGCAGTGAAAGGGCAAGTGTTTGTGCCGCAGTGCGGTGTCGCCCCGGGGTTTATTAATATTCTGGGTTACAGTTTCCGTAAGTATTTTGATCAGCTGGACACCTTAAAGCTAAGGGTCGGTGCACTGCCGGCCTTTCCCTGCAATCAGATGATGTATAATCTGACCTGGAGTACGCAGGGGCTGATAAACGAGTATGCGAATCCCTGCCAGGCGATAAAAAATTACAAGCATACCCTGCTTGAGCCGCTTGAGGGCCACGAACTATTTTCTGTTTCCGGGATGCAGTTTGAAGCATTCAATACCTCCGGCGGGCTTGCCAATCTTTGCCACTCGCTCGACGGCCACTTGCGCGAGATGACCTACAAAACGATCCGTTATCCGGGGCATTGTCAACTGATGCGCTTTCTTTTTCGGGATCTGCGCTTAGGGGAAGAGGGTAAGCAACGTAAGATGTTAATGGAGATATTAGAAAATGCAGTGGCCACCACCCGCCAGGATTTAGTGCTTGTTTCCGTGGTTGCAACAGGTTACGTCGGTCACCGACTGCAGCAGCGCAGCCGCACCTTTTTGCTGCACCATAGCGACTCCTTGAGTGCGATTCAGATCGCCACCGCCAGTGCCGCCGTGACCACTCTGGATTTGATGATGCATGACAAAAAACCAAAACAGGGGTTTGTCGAACAGGAAACGCTGGATGCGCAATCTTTTTTAAATAATGAGTTTGCCAAACCCTATCGTGATGCGGAGTTAAGCAGCGGCACTACCATCTAACAGAGGTTATCACTATGCATACTAAAGCGATAAAAGCAGCCCTTGACCAATTTTATGATAAACACCAGCAATATGGCTGCGCTTATATCGGAGAGACGCGGCTTGAAAATAAACAGCAGGTAAAGGTAATTTGTCCGAATGATGGTAAGCCATTTGCGTCAATTGAACTTGCTGATAAAGCACAGATAGGTTCAGTTGTGGATAGTGCCTACCAGAGCTTTTTAGCGTGGCGGGAGTTACCAGCGCCGAAAAGAGGAGAGCTGGTACGTTTATTTGCGCAGCAGCTGAGAAAATTCAAAAAAAAACTGGCCTGGATAATCACCCTGGAAGCGGGGAAACCTTTTCAGGAAAGTTTGGGTGAGGTGCAGGAGCTGATTGATATGTGTGATCTTGCAGTCGGTTTGTCCAGGCAACTGCATGGTTTAACCATCGCAACAGAAAGAAAAGAGCATCGCATGATGGAACAGTGGCACCCTATTGGACCTGTCTTAGTGATCACTGCCTTTAATTTCCCCGTGGCGGTATGGGGCTGGAATGCGACTCTCGCTCTGATTTGTGGCAACAGCTTGATCTGGAAACCTTCAAGCCAGTGTCCTTTGAGTGCGTTAGCCTGTCATCAGCTATTACTTTCCGCGATGAAAGAGTTTGGTGGAAATACGGACATAAGCAGTATTGTTTTCGGTGAAAAAGCGCAGGTAGAGGCGCTTATTGATAATCAAAAGATTGCCCTGGTTTCTGCCACCGGCTCCTGCGCAATGGGGCGGGCAGTGGGACCGAGGGTCGCGGCAAGAATGGGGCGCTCATTATTGGAATTAGGCGGCAATAATGCCATGATCGTCTGCCCAAGTGCGAATTTAGCACTGGCAATACGTGCGATTACCTTTTCCGCCTTAGGTACCAGTGGCCAGCGCTGCACTACGCTGAGACGACTGATTGTGCATCAGAGCATAAAAGAACAGATTGTCTCTCAACTTAAAAATGTTTATGCATCAGTGAAAATTGGCGATCCCTTTGATGATAATAACCTGATGGGACCGGTGATCAATCAGCGGGCAATAGATATGATGCAGGCAAGTATCAAGACGGCGGTCGAGCAGGGCGGTAAACTGCTTACCGGTGGCAAAACAATAAAAACTAATCAGGGAGGCGGTTTTTACATTACTCCTGCCATTGTGGAAATTGATGCACAGGCCGAGATCGTACAGCAGGAAACGTTTGCTCCGCTGTTATATATACAGACTTACTCTTCATTAGAGGAGGCGATAACATTACACAACAGTGTCAGGCAGGGATTATCTTCCGCTATTTTTACCCAAGATCTTTGCGAAGCCGAGGTTTTTTTAAGCGCCAGAGGCTCTGATTGCGGTATTGCCAACGTTAATATCGGCACCTCCGGCGCGGAAATTGGTGGTGCTTTTGGTGGGGAAAAAGATACCGGTGGCGGCCGGGAAAGCGGCTCCGATGCCTGGAAAAATTACATGCGCAGGGTGACCAATACCATCAACTACGGAGAGGAATTACCCCTGGCGCAGGGCATTCAATTTGACTTGCCAGCAGCAGAAAAATAATACATTTTTTGAAAGTGTCGGCAGAGCGCTGCAAACGTTTTTTTACAATAGGCTGCAGCTGATTCCATCTGCAGCCGGCATGTTA
>NZ_JBFGZY010000168.1:0-8249 GCF_041586535.1 Psychromonas sp.
GAGCACTTACACGTTAACCCAGGCTGAAGTAGGCAAAGTCATTACCGTGGCAGCCAGCTACACCGATGCTGAAGGCACTGCTGAAAGTGTGGCATCTGCCGCAACTGCGATGGTTAGCAATATTAACGATGCGCCAGGCGGCTCGGTAACCATCACCGGCACGGCAAGCGAAGATCAAACTTTAACCGCGAATAACACGCTGGCGGATGAAGACGGGCTGGGTAGCATCAGCTATCAGTGGCAAGCGGACGGTGCCGATATCGTCGGCGCGACAGCGAGCACTTACACGTTAACCCAGGCTGAAGTAGGCAAAGTCATTACCGTGGCAGCCAGCTACACCGACGGTCAGGGAACTGCTGAAAGTGTGGCATCTGCCGCAACTGCAATGGTCAGTAATATTAACGATGCGCCAACCGTTGCAAATAGCATCACCGGACAGACGGCCATCGAAGACACTGCCTTTAACTTTCAGTTTGGCGCGGACAGCTTCAATGATCTGGATGGCGATAGCTTAACTTATACTTCGGATGCCGCTGGCTGGCTCAGTTTTGATGCCAGTAGCCGCACCTTTAGTGGCACGCCAGTCAATGCGGATGTCGGCACCACCACCGTCACAGTGACGGCCAGTGATGGCAACGGCGGGTCGGTGAGTAATAGCTTTGATATCGTGATTAGCAACACCAACGATGTGCCAGTGGCGAGCGATGACAGTGTCACCAGCGAAGAAAACACCCTGCTCAACGGCAATGTGCCGGCGGCAACGGATGTCGACGGCACGGTAGTCAGCTACCAACTGGTTGCTAATGTCAATGAAGGCAGCCTGAACTTTAACACGGACGGCAGCTACACCTTTACCCCGGGCACGGACTTTGATGATCTGGCCGCGGGTGCAAGCCGTGACGTGACCTTTACCTACACCGCGACGGATAACGACAGCGGTGTAAGCGCCGCGCAAACCATCACCCTGACCGTGACCGGCACAAATGATCTACCGGTAGCGAGCGATGACAGTGTCACCAGCGAAGAAAACACCCTGCTCAGCGGCAATGTGCCGGCGGCAACGGATGTCGACGGCACGGTACTCAGCTACCAGCTGGTTGACAATGTCAGCGAAGGCAGCCTGACGTTTAACGCCGACGGCAGCTACACCGTTACCCCGGGCACGGACTTTGATGATCTGGCCGCGGGTGCAAGCCGTGACGTCACCTTTACCTACACCGCCACGGACAACAACGGCGGCATAAGCGCCGCGCAAACCATCACCCTGACCGTAACCGGCAGCAACGATACGGCGATGATCACCGGTGATACGCTTGGCGAGGTCAGCGAAGATGCAACGACACCGACCCTAAGCAACAGCGGTACCCTAACCATCAGTGATGCAGACAGCGGCGAAGCCGTTTTTCAGACCACCGGGATTACCTCGAGCAGCAGTGCACTGGGCAGCTTGATCATCACTGCGGATGGCGTGTGGACGTATAACGTGGCCAATGCCGACGTTCAGTACTTAGGCGAAGGTGAGTGCAAAGTCGAAACCTTTACGGTGCGCTCAGTTGACGGCACAGCACACGATGTGACAGTGACCATCACCGGCACTAATGACACACCCGACATTATTGTACAATCGTCACAAGTCACTTTTATTGAGGGAGATGCACCTGTCAAACTTTTCCCTGTTGTGGAGATCAATTCTGTTGAGGCAGCTGAACAGCTTAACGCACTGACTATCATGGTCACCCAGATTTCAGATAAAGGTTCAGAGTTTGTGTTCATTGACGGTGCACGAATAGAGCTGGCAACAAACGCTTCCGGCAAAACGGATAGTTTTGCCTACAGCTTGCGTTATGATGCGGGTAGTGCCTTTATTGAATTGTCAGGGACGGGCGTCAGTCTGGACGCATTTGAGTCAATTTTGTCAAGCATTAGTTATACAAACAATAGCAACAGCCCGACACCGGGTGAGAGAACCCTTACCCTGATTAGCATCAATGAATCTAACAGCTTGGATCTCAGTGATTGGTTAATCGATCTCGGGGTTAACTCTGTGGTAAACGTTGAAGAAGTAGACTCTGCTCCTGTAGCAGAAAGCATTGAATTCAATGTGCTACAAGGTGGTGTACTGGAAGTCACTAAAAATACGCTAGCAGTTAGTGACAGTGACAGTAGCGCTGAAGAGATTGTTTACCATGTAGATACAATCACTAATGGTTACTTCACCTATGCGGATGACCTTGAGCAGGCATTATCATTGTTTACTCAATATGAAGTCGATACAGGGCGCATTGTGTTTGTTCATGATGGTAGTAGTTACGCGCCGAGTTTTGCACTCACCGTCTCAGATGGTAGTAGTTCGCTGGCTATCAATGCAAATGTAAATTTCCAGCTCAAGGCATCTGAAGCAGTCTATTTAAGTGATTTTGAGTCTGCCGACATCGACATTGGCAGACTGGATAATAACTATAAATATGAAGTTAGCGCTAACCAAACGCCAACAGAAAATAGTGGCAGCGATAGCCTGGAGAATAATCAGGAGAATAACCAGGATACCGCTCAACGGGCGCTAACTAAGCAGGCAACGTTTAAAGCGGTATCAGATACTGGCATCGACAGCCAAGTGAATAACCAGGATATCGACCAACCTGCAGCGACTAAACAAGCAGCGTTTAAAACGGTAATTGGGGACAAAAACGCAGGCCTTTCCCTTTTAAGGGAAAACATATCATCTGCTGAAGATAATATGCTATTGCTTCAATCAGCCGGCTTGGTAAACGAACTGAATAATCTTGAAAATCAAGCCCAGCTTACCCTGAATATGGAAACTATTCTGCTGGGCAGCGGTGTAGCCGTTTCTACCGGATTGTCAGTTGGCTACGTGGCCTGGCTGGTAAGAAGCGGCATTATATTGACAAGTGTCTTGTCATCTATGCCTGCATGGCGATTTATTGATCCTTTGCCGGTTTTGTCCAGCTTGATTTCAGCTAGTGGAGATCAAGAGACTCTCGAAACCATAGTGACAGGTGATAATAACAACAATGATAAAAAGGGAGAATAAGCTTTGTTCGATAAGCTGACAGGGAAGTGGTCTACACAGCTGAGAATTGTCATTGGGCAGATAAGTATCATAGTAAGTGCTACGTTATTCGCTGTATTCTTGGGTATTTTTCCAAACGAAGAAAATGTACAGCGACAAGGACGACAAGCCCTCGCTGAGTCTATTGCCGCCAAAGGTTCACTGTTCATCACTCATGACGATAGCAACAAAATGGAAGCCGTGTTGCAGTTTGTTGTGGCAAGAAACCCGGAACTTCTTTCTGCCGGGATCAGAAGAGGCGATACATTGCTGTTTGCGACTGCCAATGATCATGTCAGGCATTGGCACGCACTGGAAGCAGACCTTGCGAATAACTCCCAAGTCGTTGTGCCTCTTTGGTCCGGCGACAACCGATGGGGACAGATAGAGCTGCGTTTTTCTCCCATAGTTCCTCCCGGTATTTGGGGATTTTTCTCTAATCCGGTATTGCAGTTTACCGTTTTTATTTCAGTGCTGTGTCTGGCGGCTTTCTTTCTCTATCTGGGGCGCATGCTGAAACAATTAGATCCTTCCCAGGCCGTCCCGGATCGGGTACGTACTGCTTTAGACACCATGGCGGAAAGTCTGATTATATTAGATAAAAAGATGCAAATTGTGCTCGTAAATCAGTCATTTTCCTCATTGATAGATAGACCTGCCGAGGAGATGATTGGCCAGCATATTAACGGATTTAATTGGCAACGGGCACCTGAGCAGACAGATGACATTTCCGATCCTTGGGTTCATGCTATGGATGCTGGCGAAGTTGTGCTTAACCGCATGATGAAGCTCGAAACAGATGAAAACCATAGCAGAACCTTCATGATCAACTGCTCTCCCGTGCTTCTTCCCGGAGGTAAAGTGGGGGGCGTTATGGTCAGTCTTGATGACGTTACCGAGCTGGAGCAAAAAGAGATCGAATTGCGCTTAGCCAAAAATGAAGCTGAACAAGCTAACCGGGCAAAAAGCGATTTTCTTGCCAATATGAGTCATGAAATCCGAACGCCGATGAATGCGATTTTAGGTTTTACACAATTGATTATGCGCGACAAGAGTCATCTGCAAAACAGTCATATGAGTTATCTGAATACGATATCAAACAGTGGCGAGCACTTATTAGGGCTTATTAACGATATCCTTGATCTGTCAAAAGTCGAGTCGGGCAAGCTGGAAATAGAGATAATTGATTGCAAGCCGGTAAATTTAATCCATCAGATAGTACAGGTGATGCGCGTAAAAGCCGACGAAAAAGGACTTGCCTTTAATTTCGTAGCGAAAAGTAGCCTGCCGGAAGTGATAAAAAGTGATTCCGGAAAAATACGCCAAATCCTGACCAACCTCGCCGGCAACGCAATCAAGTTTACCGAGTCCGGGAGCGTCACTATTTTGGCACGTATGTCAGCAGACAATGAAGAAAGACTGATCATTGAAGTGACAGATACGGGGCTTGGTATGACGGAAGAACAGGCTGCATCAGTCTTCGATGCGTTTATACAGGCAGATAGTTCGATCACCCGGAAATTCGGTGGCACGGGTTTAGGCCTGTCAATCAGCAAGCGCTTTGCCAATGCGATGGGTGGAGATATTGAAGTTACCAGTAAAAAAGGAGAAGGTTCAACATTCAGCCTGATACTGGATATAGAAATTGCCGATAATACTAACTGGTTGACCATCGAAGATGTCAATTCGCTGGTGATCATTGACGATGAGAAAAAAGCTGATAATTGGTTGTTCCCTGCGGCTAAGGTTTTGGTTGTAGATGATGGCAATGAGAACCGCGAGCTGGTTCGCCTGGTATTGGAAGAGCAAGGTCTAGAAATTGTCACAGCAGTACACGGCAAAGATGGCCTTGAAAAACTGCATGAAAACAACTTTGACCTGGTACTGATGGATGTCCAAATGCCGGTTATGGATGGTTATGCCGCTGTTGAACTGATGAGAAAACAAGGCATGCTAAAACCCATTGTTGCGCTAACTGCCCATGCCATGAAAGGAATTGAACAGCGCTGCCTGCAGGCCGGCTATAGCCACTATATGACCAAGCCTATCGAGATCAATAAATTGCTCTCCTTAACAGCAGAATTGTTGGGGGCAAAGCCACAAACTGCAAGCATCGAAATAGCTACCGGTGATGACTTAGCAACCGGGGCCGCCCTCGAATCAGAAAGAAAAGTTAATAAACAACAGGTGCTTATATCAGATCTTATCAAAGATAGACCTCAGTTTAAGCCATTAGTTAAGCGCTTTATCGAGAAGCTCAATGAACAGTTAGATGAAGTTAAAGGTGCGGTCGATAGTAAAGAAATACAAGCAATAGCATCGTTTGCCCATTGGTTAAAGGGCTCGGGCGGAAGTGTCGGGCTACATGCCTTCACTGCCCCAGCCATAAAATTAGAGACGGCAGCCAAAAACGCTGAGCTGGAGATAATAAAGGCATTAATTGAAAACCTGGCATCTTTAGCGAAGCAGGCTGAACTTGGTTTGTCCACTGACTTCGAGTCCGCTGATTTCGAGCCAGGTCCGCGTAACGAGCCGCAAAAGATAACAGCAGGTAGTGCGGATACTCTGTGCTCTGAACTGTTAAGCAAAGGGCCGCAATACCGGGCAATTGTACAAAAGTTTGTCGAAAAATTACCGTCCAAACTTAAACAGATGGATGTCGCATTGTCGCAACGCAATATGTCACAGCTGGCAGAACTTTCTCATTGGCTCAAAGGTTCAGGTGGCAGCGTCGGCTTCTCGGCCTTTGTGGATCCGGCGAAAAAACTAGAGGCTGCAGCAGTAGATGGTGACCTTGATAGTGCGGATATCTACTTAACAGATATTATCACCTTATCTAACAGAATTGATGGCGTGAAGCCCAGTGACAATATACGAAAATCCCCCCCGGTGAACGGTGGCGAAAAAATAGAGAATAGCAACGAAGATAGCATGGATAACATGGATAGCGAAGACCAGAAAGATTGTTATTCGCCTGCTATTTATTCCAGTTTGCTTCAGGCAAACCCAAAATACCGGCCATTGGTTGAAAAACTGCACCACAAGCTATTATCCGTAGAAAAAGAGATGCAGGTCCAATTTGACAGCGGTGATTTTAAGACGCTGCAAGATTCAGCCCACTGGGTTAAAGGCTCTGCCGGCAGCGTCGGCTTTAACGAGTTTACGGTGGTCGCCGCTAAGTTAGAAAGCGCATGTCAGGGAAATGATGTGAAAATGGCAGGTAAATCACTGCAAAAAATTCGTCAAATGATTAAAAATATAGATCTGGGAGCAGAATAGCAATGCAGATAACCTACACCGCAAGTGAAGTTATGCAGAACGCACTTATTATGATGGTGGACGATGAACCGATAATGCTGGACCTGCTTCAGATGTTTCTTGAAGAGTATGGCTATAAACGATTTATCGGTTTGTCTGACTCAACACAAGCGATTTCCGAGATAAATAAGCAGCAACCCGATGTACTTTTGCTGGATCTGGTTATGCCTGATGTCGGGGGCTTTGAGATATTGGAACGGCTGCGCAGTAATCCGGAAACTCAGCACACCCCGGTTATTGTTCTTACATCGTCAAATAGTAACGGCACTATGCTGCAGGCATTAGCTTTGGGGGCAACAGATTTTCTTGCCAAGCCTGTCGACCAAAGCGAACTGGCACTTAGGTTGAGAAATACCCTCACATTTAAAGCTTATCAGGATCGATTAAAGTTTTTTGATGAACTGACGGGGTTGCCTAACCGTCGTAAGTTTAGTGAAAGAATAGGTAGTGCGATCACTGCCAGTTCGTATTCTGAGAATAATTTCTCAGTGGTCATTATAAAAATAGCAGAACTTAACGAATTAACTGAGACCTATGGCACCTCATTTCGGGATGACTTAATCAAGCAGGTAGCCGATAATTTATTACATTGTCTACGGGACTCAGATCTAATCACTCACGGTCTACCATTAGAATCGGCAAATGTAACAGCGCATGTTAAGAGTGACGCATTCTCGATTTGTCTAACACGCATAAATGGCAGTAGAGATGCAAGCTTAGTCTGTGAGCGTCTATTAAGCATGTTTGCTGCGCCGACGAAGGTTAATGAAACTGAAGTATTTCTAAATGTTGGCTTGGGAATATCGATATTTCCACAAGACGGGCTTGAGGCAGAACAACTGCTAAGCAAAGCTGAGGTCGCAGCGAACAAAGCGTTTTTGACCAATAATACAGGTTACCTATATTATTCAGAGCAAGAAAACAGGCAGCTACGCCGAGCAACTATGCTGCAGCAGGAATTGCGTAAAACCATTATAAGCGAACAACTTTATCTTCAGTATCAGCCTCAGATAGATACGCTATCTGAGAAGATTAAAGGAGCAGAAGCGCTGTTGCGCTGGGAACATTCCGAGATGGGAGTTATTTCTCCCGAAGAGTTTATTCCAGTTGCTGAAAATGCAGGTTTAATGAAAGAGATCGGCGAATTTGTCTTTCGTTTGGCATGCAGGCAATCAGTTGATTGGGAAAAACGGGGACTCAAGAATATGTCGATATCGGTTAACGTTTCCGGACAGCAGTTTAACAGCCCACTTTTTGCAGAAAAAGTTAAACAGGTATTACTGGAAACCGGCGCGAATCCGAAAAATATTATTATTGAAATAACTGAAAGCCTATCTTTGAGTGATCTGGATTTTACGCTTGAGGTTATCAATGCACTTCACAAATTGGATTTGGAGGTTTCAGTAGATGATTTTGGAACAGGTTACTCTTCGCTGAGTTACCTCAAGGACTTACCCATTGATGAACTGAAAATAGATAAAGCTTTTATCGATGGTATACCGGATACCAAAGGTGATAGAGCAATCGTTTTAGCTATCGTAACCATGTCTAAAGCTTTGGGGTACAAAATTGTTGCTGAAGGTGTAGAGAATAAAAGCCAATTTGAGTACCTGAAAGAATTAGGCTGCGACATCATTCAGGGATACTATTTTTCTAAGCCTTTAAGTCCCGATGATTTTGTTACCTATTGCGAAACACGTGAAATGGCAGTTTGCTTGTGTTGAAGCTCACCCAGCTAAAGCAAGGTGATTCTTGTCGTCAACGGTTTAGGCATTGCAACATTAAGTTGCGTTAGTCTTCTAAAACCTCTTACAAGCGTTTAACGTGTCGGCACTACCTGCCGCCACGAATTTTTAAGCAA
>NZ_JBFGZY010000169.1:0-8160 GCF_041586535.1 Psychromonas sp.
CGCTTAAAAATTCGTGGCGGCGGGTAGTGCCGACACGTTAAACGCTTGTAAGAGGTTTTAGAAGACTAACGCAACTTAATGTTGCAATGCCTAAACCGTTGACGACAAGAATCACCTTGCTTTAGCTGGGTGAGCTTCAATCAACCAAAAGTTACTTGACGGGCAGATAACCCTTTTCTTTCTATACTTATTTTAATAGAAAGCAAAAAGGAGCTTTTATGCCCGACTCTGGCGATAATGTTTGTTGTTATGTCGATCACCTTGGTGAACGCTGTCATGAAGCCACCTCTAATCCTGATTTTTGTTACTGGCATGATCCACAATGTGATAAAAAAAATGCTTTTACCGTCGCTAAATTAGAGAAATATGCCCGTGATGGCGGTATGTTACACGGGCTACAGCTAAAAAATGCCAATCTGGAAAATCTCAATTTGGTAAGAGAAGACCGCAATCAAGGCTTTGATTTAACCGGTGCAAATTTAAATCACGCCAACTTAAAAGGAGCGCATCTCTATAATGTGGTGTTAATACGCGCTAACTTGGTGGATGCCGACTTGTCAATGGCTGACCTGCATTGTACTCACCTTGAAGAGAGTAATCTACTCGGTATCAAACTCAATGAAACTAAGCTGGAACATATTAAAACGGGTAAAACGATTCTTCAGGAAGATCAGGGTAAAATTCTGGCTGCACAGGGTGAAGACAAGGAAGCCGTTAAACATTTTGAACAAGCGGAAGAGATTTATCGAAATCTCCGTAAAGCGAGTGAAAAACAAGGATTATTTTCCTTATCCGGGCCCTATCTACGTAAAGAATTAACCATGCGTCGTTTTCAGTTACCGCTTTATTCACAGCAGCGTTTTTATTCTAAGGTTGTTGACCTTTTCTGTGGCTATGGTGAAGATCCCTTTCGCGTGGTTGCTTTTTCGTTGTTGCTCATTTTATTCTGTAGTTTTTTCTATTATATTTTTGGTTTGCGTTTTGCGGGTGAATTTCAGGCTTTTTCTATGCACAACAGTAGCGAGCAAAACATCACCTATTTTTTTGAATCTCTTTATTACAGTGTGGTGACATTTACCACGCTCGGTTATGGCGACTTTATCCCGATTGGTATTTCACGGCTGGTGGCTGCCGTAGAAGCATTTTTGGGGAGTTTTACTATCGCCCTGTTTGTGGTGGTATTTGTTAAGAAGATGACTCGCTGATGAAGCTTTAGTGTTAAGGTTGCGGGCAATAAACAGAAAAAAGCGGCAGCTAAAGCAAAAAAAAATAATGAACTGTTCATTCCACCAGAGCGCCTAAAAATCGCTCATTCTGCGTTGTGTCAGCTCGAAAGAGATCTCTATTCCTTCGCTAACACGTCTTGCCTGAGCGATTTTCAGTCAGCTCTGGCGTTCGTTTTTTAAACTATATGGTGCTCTAGAAACCAGATTGAAAACAGCAAACGCATCACAGGCACACCGAGCATAGCTGTCGACCTGGGCGTGCGTATTTTTTTCTGGTGAACTGATTGTCGTTACGGCAGGAAAATACAGAAAGTGCGGGATCTTAACAGCTGAATTTTCACGGACATGGAGTGACCTGCGAATGGACAATGACGTGCCCAACAGACTCCGGAAAAAGCCCTACTTTTTTCAATAAAAAACAATATAATCAATTACTACCTACACTATTAAGTATGAATATCTTAAGGAAACCCAGCAGATGATTAGATTAACTGCTTTGCAAAGTCGTGTTATTGGCGTGATGCTTGAAAAGGAGATCACCACACCTGAACAATATCCTTTGTCGTTAAATGCGCTGACCAACGGTTGTAATCAAAAGAGTAACCGTGAACCGGTTATGTCACTTTCAGAAGCACAAGTGCAAAATGTTGTCGATGAATTAATGGATATGAAACAGCTGATGGTCGATTCTGGCGCATCAGGACGGGTTAATAAATATAAGCACAGGTTCTGTAATACCTCATTTGGCAGTTTACAATTAACAAAACAACAAAAAGCGATCATTTGTGTGCTGTTTCTTCGCGGTCCGCAAACGCCCGGTGAATTGCGTACCCGCACCAATCGTTTAGCAGACTTTGCCAATGTTAATGAAGTTGAAGCCGCGCTTGAGCAATTGCAACACGTAAACAACACACAGCTGGTGAAAAAGTTAGCCAGAGAGGCCGGTAAAAGAGAGTCTCGCTATATACATCTATTTTCTGATACTTCTGAAGAAGAATTTGCCTCTACGGAAGCTGAAGTTAATTCAGCACCGGTATCTTCAGCAGATCAGGGCGAACTTGAAACTCGGGTGGCGTTATTAGAGCAGGAGGTAAATGCGTTAAAAACAGAGCTTGCTCGTTTATCAGTGTTACTTGAATAGCCGTAAAACTAAGCGATTAAAAAGTCATGTGATTTAAAATTATATGGCTTATTTTTTACCATGCCCCTTCAGGAAATGAGCTAAAACATCCTGCTCAATACAGCATTTTTTGGTAAAGGGCTTTTATTCTTCCTATACTTTTCGGGCAATCCAAGTGAACCTCTTGATTTAAAATATACTTTTGTAATTAACGCCTTATTTACCCAGACAGTAAATTATGCAGGAGAAAAGAGATGCAAACAGCTAATAACGACGCAAATAATAATCGTGCAAATCTCGAAGATAAGATTAAGAAGGCGGTGGAGACAGAGCAGCATATCAGGGAAACCGTTCGTTCTATCACCCTTAAAACGTTAAGCGAAGGAAAATTGGATCTTGAAGAGATTGCTCAGGTTGCCGGCAGCGTCGTTAAAGGTGCCGGATTAGGTGCAGTTATTCATGGCAGTGAAGGTAAAGAAAAGTTGGCCAGGGCAATTGCAGGTCTTGATGATGCTTTGTCCTCTGCTGCTGAGGCATCGAAATTAGCTGTGCAGGAAGCAAGCGGGCAGGTGAAAGCCTTCACTAGGCAGGATCTAAAGCGGGCTATTGATGATCTTAATGCGTTGGAAGGAATATACATCGATACCTTGAAGGAGGCGGCAAAGGGAACAGATGACGCGATTGCCGGCATATTAAATGATCTTGCTCGTCATGGTCGCGCCTGTGGCACGACGGTCGGTCAGCATAGCGCAGAGATTGTCAGACAGTTAAACCAAGAGCTGGGGGAGAAATTAAGCGACACCGTGACAGCCGGAACAGATTCTGCGTTACAGGTAACAAGCAACCTTACTTATGCGGCTGCGGGTTTTCTCGATGCTATTGCGCAAACTCTGGATGCGAAATTAAAGTCCAAGTCTTCTAAAAATAAAAAAGAGTAGATAGGTACTCCATGCTTTGGGAGACGTTGGGCGCTGCGCGGGATATTGGCCGAGTTAATGAGCTGGCGTCGATATTAATCCGTTATGGTTTCGGTGATGTGCTGCGCAGACTCGGTCTGGCGAGTGTATTTGAGGGGGCTGGTAAGGCTCTGCACTGGAAACGGGTTTCCGATATAACCAGGTCAGAATCACCTGCCAGGTTTTGCCAGGCCCTGGCCGAGATGGGACCTACCTTTATCAAGCTCGGGCAGATTTTGTCGACACGTGCCGATCTGTTTTCACCGGAATGGATTGCTGAATTTGAAAAATTACAGGATCAAGCTCCTCCTGTTTCATTTGAATTAATCTGTAAACAATTACAGGAAGATCTTGGCTGTAGCCCGCTACAGGCTTTTGCTGAACTTGATACTCAACCCCTTGCGGCCGCATCCATTGCGCAAGTCCATCGAGCTCGCCTGCAAGACGGTACGCAGGTCATTATTAAGGTACGTCGACCGGGTATCCGGCCGGTAATGGAAGCGGATTTACGTTTACTTGCGCGGATTGCCGAGGTGATGGAGTCCGAGTCAACGGCTTTGCGGCGCTTTAAACCTTGTGAGGTGGTGCGTCAATTTACGGTTTCTTTACGACGCGAGTTAGACTTGCTGGCTGAGTGCCGGAATGCCGAACGGGTTGCCAAAAGTTTTGCACTGGATGCGCAAATCGTGATCCCTAAAGTTTACTGGCCATGGTGCTGTGAACGCGTCAATGTGCAGGAATTTATCGATGGTATTCCAGGGCGAAATATTAATGCAGTCGAGCAGGCTGGTTTAGACCGAAAAATGTTAGCCGGGTATGGCGGGCAGGCTGCTTTAAAAATGATCCTGATTGATGGTTTTTTTCATGCCGACCCTCACCAGGGGAATATTTTTTATCTGCCGGATAATCGAATTGCTTTTATTGATTTCGGTATGGTCGGTCGACTCTCTGTGGATCGCCGTCATCAAGTGGTGCAGCTTTTGCACAGCATGGTTGAGCTGGATGCCCCGCGTGTCGTTGAGGTGTTACTGGATTGGGCAGGTGATCCCCCGGTTAATCAGGATGCTCTTCTTTTTGAAGTAGAAGAATTTGTTGAGCAATATCACGGCGTTTCGTTAAAGAATTTCAATCTGGGTACTATGCTTACCGAGCTGATGTCACTGCTTCGGGAATATGCTCTAAATCTACCGCCTGATTTGATTTTACTGGTTAAAGCGCTGATCACCCTGGAAGGAGTTGCCCGGCAGTTAGATCCTGATTTTGATATGGTTGCCCAAGCAGATCCTCTTTTACAACAGTTGATGTTAGCTCGCCATTCACCTGATGCGCTGGCAAAAAGAGGCTGGCAGGCAATGGCTGGAACGGCGGAACTATTAATTGGCTTGCCGCAGGATTTACGGCAACTTTTACGCTCTGCCCGCAGCGGACGATTTCAGCTGCATGTTGATGTGACGCGGTTGAAAACCTTTGGCAATCAACTCGACCGTGCAGCTAGTCGGATGGCGGTCGGTAATGTTGTTGCGGCTATGATTATCGGCTCCTCCATTGTGATGACTGTTGAGGGCGGACCGACTTTGTTTGGTCTGCCGTTATTTGGCATACTTGGTTTTGTTGGCGCCGCTATCGGTGGTATATGGTTACTGTTCTCAATCTGGTTAAGCGGACGAGGGCGCTGAGCAGAACAAAGCCATTCCACAGACTACTGCTTTAACTTGTCCTGATTTTTCCAGATCGGTAATCCTAATATTTTAAAAGTTACCCCGTTTATTAGCGTTGTAGTTGCAGTTCCGCAGCCAATTGGTAAAGTGCTTTTATTCTTTCTATACTGCAAGCTAAATAGTTATAAAGAACAGGAGCGATTATGTCTACACAGTGGAAGTCCGTTGCCAAGCTGCAACTCAAAAATAAGACCCTCAACTGCATCAGTTTTAAAAAGCTCGAATCTAAATATAATTTAAATCGCTTGCCCTATGCCGCCAAAATATTACTGGAAAACCTGCTGCGTCATGAAGATCGGCCCTTTGTCCAGGAGCAGGATATTATCGCTCTGGCTGAATGGGATGTTAGTTCAAGTAAAGAGCAGGAGATCTCTTTTGTTCCCGCACGGGTTGTCCTGCAGGACTTTACCGGCGTACCGGCCATTGTGGATTTGGCTGCAATGCGTGATGCTATTTCCCGTTTAGGTGGCGATCCCCAAAATATAAACCCTTTTAATCCGGTCGAACTGGTTATCGACCACTCTGTTATGGTGGATTTTTTTGCCAGCGATGATGCCTTTAAAAAAAATACCGAGATAGAAGTCCAGCGCAATAAAGAGCGCTATCAATTCTTAAAATGGGGGCAATCAGCTTTTAATAACTTTAAAGTTGTGCCACCTGGTCGCGGTATTGTTCATCAGGTTAATTTGGAATACCTGGCGCGTTGCGTATTTGCTGGGAAGTTTGATGGTGAAGACTGGGCGTACCCGGATACGTTGGTAGGTACAGATTCTCATACCACAATGATCAATGGCCTTGGTATTTTGGGCTGGGGTGTGGGAGGAATTGAAGCGGAAGCGGCGATGTTAGGTCAGCCGGTTACTATGCTGATCCCTAAAGTCGTTGGGTTTAAATTAACGGGTAAATTGAACACCGGGATCACTGCCACCGATTTAGTACTTACCATTACACAGCAACTGCGTGCTCATGGTGTCGTTGGTAAGTTTGTGGAGTTTTATGGTGAAGGGCTAGCGCATCTTTCTCTCGCTGATCGGGCAACCATTGCCAACATGGCGCCGGAATACGGCGCAACCTGCGGTATTTTTCCTCTGGATCAGGAGTCGTCTAATTACCTGGAACTGACCGGCCGCTCGAGGGAAGATATTGAGCGGGTTGAGTTGTACGCAAAACAGCTCGGTATCTGGCATGATGTCTCCACGCAGGAGGCGGAGTATCATGAGAAAATTGAATTTGATTTAACAACGGTAATGCCTAGTATCGCCGGTCCGAAGCGTCCACAGGATCGCATTGTTTTAAGTGAAGCTGCAGAGCAGTATAAACAATGGAGCGCGCTGAATGGGACATCCACAGAGAAGAATGCTGTGCGGGTAAACTATCGTGGTGAAGAGTTTGAATTAAAAAACGGTGCCGTGGTCATCGCTGCCATTACCAGCTGCACCAATACATCTAACCCTTCGGTGTTGGTCGCTGCAGGTTTACTGGCGAGAAACGCAGCAAAACGTGGTATAAAATCAAAACCCTGGGTTAAAACTTCTTTAGCGCCTGGCTCGCAAGTGGTGACTCAGTATTTGCAAAATGCCGGTCTGATGGATGATCTGGAAGCCTTAGGTTTTAATCTGGTGGGGTATGGCTGCACCACTTGTATCGGTAATTCCGGCCCGTTACCGGATGAAATTGGACAGGTTATAAAAGACAATAACTTGTCAGTCACCTCGGTGCTTTCAGGTAATCGAAATTTTGAAGGAAGAATTCACGCCGATATTGCGGCAAATTATTTAGCTTCACCGCCGTTAGTTGTCGCCTATGCAATTGCCGGCAATATGAATATTGATCTTGCCGGTGGTCCTTTGTGCCGGGACAAAGACGGTAATGATGTGTTTCTGAAGGATTTGTGGCCATCGGATCAGGAAATCAAAGAGGTCGTCGCGGCGTCTATTTCCCGTTCTATATTTACCGATAAATACTCCGACGTATTTACCGGTGATGATGCCTGGAATTCTTTGTCCTGCGGTGATGACAGTATCTATAGCTGGCCGGACTCTACGTACATTAAACATCCGCCATTTTTTGAGGGAATGACCGCGACAGCCGATGCTATCCGCTCCATTGAAGACGCACGCTGCTTAGTCAAGGTGGAAGACAGTATCACTACTGACCATATTTCACCTGCAGGCTCAATTGCCAATGACAGTCCGGCGGCGGATTATTTACAAGAGCAGGGGGTAAACGAAAAAGATTTTAATTCTTATGGTTCCCGCCGCGGCAATCATGAGGTAATGATGCGGGGGACGTTTGCCAACGTGAGGCTAAAAAATCAATTAGCGCCGGGCACAACCGGCAGTGCCACAACCCATTTTCCGTCAAATGAGCAAATGTCGATTTATGCTGCGGCAATGAGATATCAGCAGGAAAATGTCAGCAGCGTTGTATTAGCGGGGCAGGAGTACGGCACAGGCTCCAGCCGTGACTGGGCAGCTAAAGGCCCTGCATTGCTGGGCGTTAAAGTCGTTATGGCGCAAAGTTATGAGCGCATACATCGCTCTAATTTAATTGGCATGGGGATATTGCCCTTGCAGTTTAAGGCAGGTGAAAGTGCCCACTCACATGGCTTATCAGGTCGCGAGCTATTTTCTATCCCGGCAGTTGCTGCAGGTCAAAAGCAGATAGTGGTTCAGGTTGATGATAATGGTAATAAAAAGGATATTGAGTTTGATGTGAGGATTGATACCGCTAATGAGTTCGATTATTTCTCAAATGGCGGCATATTGTCTTACGTAATCCGCAATATGCTGGCAACTTCAGGCTAGGTCATTTTTTGAAAAAGTAAAGGATGAGAATATAACCATTGGTTTTAGTTACCGAGAGTAGAGCAAGCGGCGTAAGCTGGCTTTATATTTGCAGTTCATTTACAGGGCTTAGCAAATGATGATATAAAATTATTTACTGACTTAGTTTGCTACAAGGTCTTGTTTTTTGTCTAAAATAAAAAACAAGACCTTGTTATACCAATTGGATTAATTAAATGATCTGTTTAGGCGTCAGGAAAAATAAATGAAAGCGAGGCATTGATTGCAGTAACTAGTTGTTCTAATTGCAAAATCAATAACGAAGCTAGCATTTATTTTAACAAGCATAAATGA
>NZ_JBFGZY010000170.1:0-7980 GCF_041586535.1 Psychromonas sp.
CACGCAGAGCTTTGCCCGCTCGTAACACTATGCTGTCGCATAACTCGCCCAAAAGAAAGGCTGCCCAAGCCATTTTTTTATCTTGTACTGCTCAAGCACTTTTTAACGCACCATCCCAGCCAGTACATCCTCCCTGTACTGGCTGAGATTAGGGAAATCTAGGCCGGGCCTTCTCATGAACCTAAACTGTCGTTTAATTCGCTCCATGATTTTCCTTGCTAAAGTACTTGCTCAATACAAGAAAAATGGATCGGGGAAACGTAGCCAATTTGGATTGGTATCCAAATTCCACAATCATGGGACTTTTGTATAAGAGTCAGGCCATCAGCCATCAGCCGCCAGCAATACTTTCATTAACATGTATTGTGTACTAATACCAATTTGATTAATTAACTGATCACCTTCAATATTTAGCTCCACACTTGTGTTCAGGGGCTACTGCCTCAGTCGCACCCAATAAAATAGATCAAAAATTTAATCCAATTGGTATAACGCTTTGGCAAAAGGTAAACTGCGCACCTTTAAAAATAATATAAAAATATAGTGTAGGAAATGAGTATGGAGTTATTTGTAGAAGTATTAGGTTGGACCAGTGTCGCTTTTTATATTTTATTATTGGTTTTTAATGGAATGAAAAATATGCGCCTGACCTCCTTTTTGTCTGTCGCTAATGACGTACTTTGGGGATTTATGATCGGTGTGATGCCTAAAGTGTTACTGAATTTAGTCGTAGGTGGCGTTACCTTGTATCGTTATGTTTGTGATTTTACCAATACTTCTAAAAAAATGATTTATCTGTTGCTAGTGTTAATGTTGACCGGCATTGCATACTTTGCTTATTTCGCTGTTAACACTTATTTAGCAAATCCATCTTTGGGTCTATTACTCACCTGGATCGATTTTGCAGTGATATTAACGGCACTAAGTATGAAACGTCTGCGCTTATTTCAGATGTTTATGCTCACCTCCGCTTTTGTCGGCGGTTATGCATACTTCCTGCTTGGCATCGAACAGATGGTGGTGATTAAAATAATAGTGGCTGCTTTGACCAGCTATAAACTCTTTATCCGCCCGGTTTATCCTGAGTTGGAAAGCAAGCTGCTTTTTGGAAAGCTGCGTAGTGGCTCGGCGGATTAAAAGGGTTATCCTTTTTACAAAGGATTTTTTTTACTTTTACACTGCATGTTAATTTCACACTTAATGTGTGAAAATAGAGATATCGAAAGAAGTTGAAGGTGAAGGAGTCTGCATCTTTAAGCCCTTTGAGTATATTCTGTTAATATCACACTTTCGTCTGGAGTTTGCTCTTTTATGCGTTTATTTGTATTTGTTCTGCTGTGTTTATTGGCTTTGTTACAATACCATTTATGGTTTGGAAAAAATGGATTACGGGACAGGCACGCACTGCTTGAGGAAGTTGAACTGGTAATAGAAAGTAACAGTGAATTAAGACAGCGTAACCTTATGATGTTCTCCGAGATTGAAGATCTCAAAGAGGGGACTGACGCGATAGAAGAGCGTGCCCGCAATGAGTTGGGCTTAGTCAAAGAGGGTGAAACTTTTTTCCGTATTGTACCAAAAGAAGATTAGCAGATGAGTCGATTAAACTTAAATGCGGTGATAGCTGCCGCAGGTATTGGTAAACGTGTTGGTGCAAATATTCCTAAACAATATTTAACTCTGTCAGGTAAGACTATTATCGAACATAGCATGTTGCCTTTTTTAAACCATCCGGATATTAAACAAGTGGTTGTTTCCATTGCCGAGAAGGATCAATGGTTCAATCGGCTGGCGGTGGCCAGGCATCCCAAAGTAAGTGTGGTTATTGGCGGGGAAGAGCGCGTTGATTCTGTACTGAGCGCATTAAAGGTGCTGCCGGAAGAGGGATATGTGTTGGTGCATGATGCCGCGCGGCCCTGCATTAGCAGCTGTGATATCAACAAACTAATAAAAAGTGTGGAGCAATCAGAGCATGGCGCAATTTTGGGAAGCAGAGTGCGCGATACGATGAAGCGCAGTGATCCCCAGGGGAAAATCATTCACACTGTTTCCCGTGATGACCTCTGGCATGCCCTGACGCCACAACTTTTTGAAAATAAAGTCTTAATTAACGCGATAGAAAATGCGGAATTTCCGCAGCAGATCACCGACGAAGCTTCTGCAATAGAAATGGCTGGATTGCCGGTAACTGTTATTGAAGGGCGTAGCGATAATCTAAAAGTGACCCGAGAAGAAGACTTAAAGCTTGCTGAGTTGTATTTATCGTCACAACTCCATAATTATTAAAGGATAACTTATGATCCGTATCGGACATGGTTTTGATGTTCACAAATTTGGTGGGCAGGGGCCGATAACTATTGCCGGGGTGAAAATACCCCATGTTCAAGGTTTGATTGCACATTCCGATGGTGACGTTGCCCTGCATGCTCTATGTGATGCGATTTTAGGGGCGCTGGCATTGGGCGATATCGGGCGTCATTTCCCTGATAATGATCCTCAATACTCAGGAATTGATAGCCGTAACTTATTACAAAATGTATTTCAGCAAGCCAAACAACGCGGTTATATTATTGGCAATATAGATCTTACCATTGTTGCGCAGGCACCTAAGATGGCGCCTTTTATTGCCGATATGTGCGCCGAGATTTCAGGTATTGTCGAAACTGAGATAGATAATGTTAATGTCAAAGCAACCACCACGGAAAGGTTGGGTGCTATTGGTCGCGAAGAAGGTATCGCCAGCTACGCTGTTGTTTTATTAATGAAGAAAAAATAATGACCGAAGAAGAAAAACAAATATTTAGCTTAGATTTTAATTACCTCTATGGTGAACCCCAAAGTAGTGGTCTGTTCAAACACTTATGTGAAGACTTTAATGTCGAAGAGCACCTCGGCTTTGAGTTAACAGGTGAGGGTGAGCATGTTTGCTTATGGGTACAAAAAGTGGGTGAGAATACCCAGTATTTAGCGCGTGCATTAGCAAAATTTGCGGCTATACCGGCTAAAAATGTCAGCTATGCAGGATTGAAAGATCGCCAGGGTGATACTAAACAATGGTTTTCATTACATATCCCGGGCAAGATAACCCCTGATTTTAGTACCTTTGAATCACCGGGGGTGAAAATTCTTAAGGTGGTCCGGCACAATAAAAAAATTAAAACAGGTGCCCTGGCAGGTAACTTTTTCAGCATTGTGCTGCGTGATATCAGTGATAAAAGCGCCCTGGAAAAAGCCTTATTACAAGTCCAGGGTGGTGTACCAAATTATTACGGTGCGCAGCGCTTTGGTTTTGACGGATATAATGTTAACGCTGCGTTGGCGATGTTCAGAGGCCGGAAAATAAAAGATCGCTTTAAACGTGGTATTTATTTAAGTGCTGCCCGCAGCTACCTGTTCAATCGGGTTGTTTCCGCGCGTATTAAAGATAATTTATATGTTAAGCCGATGCTCGGGGACTGCGTACAGTTTGTTGCTAACCGCTCATTTTTTCCCTTAACTGAACTTGATGCACAAACTGAACATCGCCTGCACAGCCGTGAAGTATGCTTGACAGCACCTTTATGGGGAGCTGGTGAGCTGACCTCATCAGATAATGCCAAAGAGTATGAAAGTGGCATATTATCCCCCTATCGGGAGATTCAGGAGGGGCTTGCTAAAAACGGTTTGAAGCAGGAGCGTCGCCCGCTATTATTAGTGCCTGAAAAATTCTCATCAACCTGGCTTGATGAGAACACCGTGAAATTGGCGTTTTATTTACCTTCAGGTTGTTACGCAACCAGTATTTTACGTGAATTGATAAAGGCAGCTGAATGAGTATATTAATAAGTAATGATGACGGTGTTTACGCGCCGGGTTTAAGTGCGTTATATCAGGCATTAAAGGATCTTAGCGAAGTAAAAGTGGTTGCCCCTGACCGTAATCATAGTGGTGCGAGTAATGCGCTGACATTGGAAAATCCACTGCGTATTCAATATCTAGAGAACGGCTTTATCTCAGTTAGCGGAACACCTACGGATTGTGTGCACCTGGCACTCAATGAAGTCTGTCTCAGTGCGCCTGAATTAGTGGTTTCCGGGATTAATGATGGTGCTAATATGGGTGATGACACCCTTTATTCCGGCACGGTTGCAGCGGCAATGGAAGGGCGATTTTTAGGTCTGCCCGCGATCGCGATTTCTCTGGCCGGTAAAACGCACTTTGAGAGTGCTGCCTTTTATGCTAAACAACTGGTTGAGAAGTTATTAGCACAGCCTTTATCGGCAAACCAGGTGCTTAATGTGAATGTCCCTGATCTGCCTTTAGAAGAGATTAAAGGTATTAAGGTGACGCGCTTAGGCAAACGTCATAAAGCTGAAATGATTGAAAAAAGTTATGATCCCAGAGGACGGGAAATCTTCTGGGTTGGACCTCCGGGAGCAATTGCGGAAGCTGGTGATGGGACTGATTTTCATGCTATTGAAAATGGATATGTATCAATCACTCCCCTAAAGATCGATTTGACTGCAAGCGAGCAGTTGTCCAACCTGGCAAGATGGTTAGATAAATAAATTATTCTACCATTCTTCTGGGAGATGCACATTTTGTATGAATCAGGGCGTTTTTATTGTCTTTATTTAGCGCTGCTTATTAAGTTTCTTGATGGTGGTAGATTTTATGGTATTAGGTAAGCAGATAATACAGGCTAATCCTATTTGTAGGCTACTTTCCAAGGTGGACGGATCAATTTTTCCGCCGTTATTTGATCCTTTGTCCTTAAGAATTGATTGTCCGTGAGAATTTTAACTTTTTTCCTCGTTATATTTACTTTTACTGGTTGTTCATCTCCACGTGGATCTGCGCCTGTCTCTGACGTGACCAAGCATGGAACGCATTCATACTACCAATCACCAACCTTTCTGGCTCAACGGGATACCTCGGTAATAAAAGGCAAAACCTACCGGGTGCAAAAAGGGGATACATTATTCTTTATATCCTGGCGTGCCAGTCTTGATCTAAATCGCCTGGCATTATACAACGGCTTAACTGCTCCTTATATTATTAAGGAAGGAGAAATATTAAAGTTAACTGCCGACGAGAAAAGCAAGACAGTTTATACGAAAAAGCCTCTTATAAAAAAACCATCACCATCACAAAATGTGCAAAAAAATGACAAAGTATCATGCGCAGATCAAAGCTGTAATAAAAACACTGCCGACGTGGTTGTGCAGAGAAAGGTAAAAGAATATCCTGCAGCCAGGGTAAAGGTTGAGGAAAAAGTGATCAAACCGACAACCTCGATGGCTAAAGTCAGCGATTGGCAATGGCCTGCCAAGGGGAAAGTAATTAAAACCTTTGCTGACTCCCAGTCGGGAATGAAAGGGATTAGTCTTGCAAACAAACGCGGGACTCCAGTTTATACCGCTGCATCGGGTGAGGTCGTTTATGCCGGTTCGGGCCTGCGCGGCTTTGGTAATTTAATCATCATAAAACATAATGATGATTACTTAAGTGCTTATGCTCATAATGAACAACTGTTAGTAAAGGAAAAACAACAGGTAAAAACTGGTCAAAAAATAGCAATGATGGGAGATAGTGGAACAGATAGTGTGAAACTGCATTTTGAAATTCGTTATCAAGGCAAGTCTATCGATCCTTTACGTTATTTACCTAAGCGTTACTAGTTGATGATTCATAACCACTTGATGATTTGATTAGATCTGTTTTATGTTCTGTTCTATGATAGGGTTTTACACAGCCCGCTTGGCTTGTTGTAAGGGAATATCAAGAATTTAAGGGGATTTGTCCATGGGTAAAAAGTTAAAATCAGATGAAGTTGATGCATTACCTTTTGATCTAAACGAAAGTGAAGATGATGAAGATGAAGTTGACAACGAAAATGACGATTTATCTACAACAAAGATGGCAGCGACAAATGAAGTTAAAATCATGGATGCGACCCAACTTTATTTAGGTGAAATTGGTTTTTCGCCGCTGCTAACCGCTCAAGAAGAAATTTATTATGCCCGGCGATCATTACGAGGTGATGAAGTATCACGTAAGCGCATGATAGAAAGCAATTTACGTCTTGTGGTTAAAATTTCCCGCCGTTATAACAATCGCGGATTATCATTATTAGATTTGGTGGAAGAGGGAAATTTAGGGCTTATTCGCGCGGTTGAAAAGTTTGACCCTGAAAAAGGCTTTCGCTTTTCTACCTACGCCACATGGTGGATTCGGCAAACCATTGAACGCGCAATAATGAATCAAACACGTACTATCCGCCTGCCGATACATATTGTAAAAAAATTAAATGTATATTTAAGAACCGCACGTGAATTAGCCCATACTCTAACGCACGAACCCACCGCTGAAGATATTGCAAAAGTTTTAGATGTCTCGGCAAAAGAAGTTTCTAAAATTTTAAAATTGAATGAGCGTATTAGTTCAGTTGATATTCCAATCGGCAATAATTCAGATAAGGAATTATTGGACATTATTCCGGATCGTAAAGAAGCTTCACCGGAAAATGAGCTGCAAGATGAAGATATGAAAGTGCGTATTGTTGAGTGGTTGGAGGATCTTAACCCGAAACAGCGCGAAGTATTAGCCAGACGTTTTGGTTTGTTAGGTTATGAAGCCGCAACGCTTGAGAATGTTGGTAAAGAGATAGGATTAACCCGCGAACGAGTTCGCCAGATTCAGGTTGAAGCATTAAAAGCGCTGCGTGAAGTATTATCTGAGCAGGGCTTATCAATCGAATCTTTGTTTCAAATATAAACAGGCCCCAAGCATAATAAAAAACGCATCAAATGACGGGCTATTAAGTGAAACTGTGGCTATAAAATTATTTTTATAGCCATTTCTTTGCTAAATTAGCATTTCGCGAATTAATTCAAGCACTAGAAAACGGTAAATAAGGCAAGCAAACTCACCGCATCATTACAATCCTAACTGCTACTGCTTTGGTTTAAATAAACGAACAAAGGCTAATACAACGGTATAGACCATAGTAAATAGCATTATTCCTACTGCTGTTTCATGTAGATTAGCGACACCCCATACGTTACCAGCCAGGTCGGTGATTAATTCTTTATTGTTTATTTGATGCAGGTAATGACCAATGTAAGACAATCCAATTAACATATAGAAAATGACAGGTTGTAACCAATATGACCTTTTCTCGGTTTCATCTGATTCAATGATTAAATGGCTATTTTTAGATAGATATATAGCGAAGATCTGCATGAATAAATAACAGGTTAGGTACCAACCCAGAAAGTTTACCAGTGGAACACCAAATATACCGCCAGCATTTTCCCAGATCCATATACCGTCAAATGTTGAAGTGAGAGGGTCTTGCACTAAATCAAACTGACACATAATAAAAGCACTGACAGCAGGCAATGCAATAAGGTTAAATTTCTTATCTAAATGTTTCTCAGCATGGTCAAGAATAATAGAGCCAATTGTCCATGACATATAACCGACCGCAATGTAAACCGGACCAACCAAAACCGGAACCTGGTCAATATGTAACCCACCAAGCGTGTAGTGATAGTTACCAAAAGGAAACCCGGTACGAATGCTCATATCTTCTAGAATGGTACTGACAATATAAGCGGTACCGATAAATACAAATGTACCTTTCCAGCCATACCTTTTGGGGGCGTGCATTAATACAAGGATAGATCCAAGTAAAAACAGTTGCCCTGTACTATGGTCCATCTGACCGGCAAAGACAATGGTGCTTATAAAATAGATAGCTACCAAAAACCATCTTGCAATATGTAGCTTATTTTTGTTCATCGTAATTCCTCATATTTATACGATTATTTTAAATTATGTAAATTGGACTAATTGACTAGGGTCTGTTGATCTTTCGAGATTGTTTTTGCAGCAGTTTGTTGGTTCTTTATACAAGGCAGAGCCTGCGTAGTGTAGTTATTCTACATAAACAGGCGATAACGCAGTAGAAAGAGCCAACAAGCGCTGCCCGAAGGG
>NZ_JBFGZY010000171.1:0-7829 GCF_041586535.1 Psychromonas sp.
GCGAGCTCTGCGAGTCCTGTCCATCGCCGGTGTCTCGCACTAGCAATGCTGGCTAAAGCGCTATGAGCAGGTGAGCTCTGCAAAACCTCTTCCATCGCCAGCGGCTGCACAAACAAAGCAGGCTAAAGCCCGCGCCCCCTTGCCAATCGCAGCTATCAAATCCAGAAAATCCTCAGCAGGGATTTTTTCGTTTAAGCGCCTGATACGATAGTCAACTGTGATCACTGGATGATCTCAGAGACAACGGTAAATCCTGGTCTCGAAAGGGCGCAGCGAAAAAGCGGTTATCGGCCCATGCTCATTCACAGGATAGTTGCTTAGCAGTATATTTTTGCTATCCAGTACACACCTTTTATAGGAATACGTCGTACTTTCTACCGTCATATTGCATATGACTAATAGCTGCTGTTTATTCAGTGTACGAGTATAGGCATAAATCTGCTTATCTTGTTCCAGCAGTAAGTCATAATTACCATAAATAAGCGCCGGCTCAGCCTTGCGCAGGGCAATCAGTTTTCGGTAAAAATTGAAAATAGAATTTGAGTCTTGCAGTTGTTCAGCGACATTTATTTTTTGATAATTGGGGTTCACCTTAAGCCATGGCTGAGCTGTACTGAAACCGGCATTTTCGCTGTTCTCCCACTGCATAGGGGTACGTGAATTATCACGTCCGGTTTTTGCCAGAAGATGCAGAATTTCCTGCTCAGGCATGCCTTTCTCTCTCAGCTGTAGATACTGATTTTTCGCACTCACACAGTTAAAATCTTCAATGCAGGAAAACAGCGTATTGGTCATGCCGATCTCCTGCCCCTGATAAATAAACGGGGTGCCCTGCATCAAAAAGTACATTGCAGCTAGAGAGGTAGCACTTTCAGCCCAATATTGTTCAGTATTGCCCCATTTGGAAACAATTCGCGGCACATCATGGTTTTCCAGAAACAGTGCATTCCAGCCTATATTCTCCAGATCTTTCTGCCATAGGGTAAAGATTTTTTTAATTTTGACCAGATCCAGCGCTGCTTGTGGATTTTCGTTCCATAGCTTCACATGATCAAACTGAAAAATCATATTTAAGCGTTTTTTATTCTCGCCTACCCACTCTGCGGCCTGCTCAACGGAAACGCCGTTGGCCTCGCCTACGGTCATAATATCGTAGTGATTAAAGGTGTTGCTGCACATATCATCAAGGTAATCGAGCACCCCCTCGACATTCATCATTTTTCTCCAGCAGGGCACATTTTTTAGTCCTTTGGGATTGGGCATATCTTTAAAGCCTGGCTCTTTTTTCATATGACTGATCGCATCCAAACGGAAACCATCTATGCCCTTGTCCAGCCACCAGTTGATCATCCTATAAATAGCATCCCGCACCTCCTGATTTTCCCAGTTGAGATCCGGCTGTTTAGTGGAGAACAGATGCATATAATACTGCTCAGTGCCTTTATTATACTGCCAGGAAGATCCTTTAAAAATGCTCTCCCAATTATTCGGCGGCCTGTTATTTTTACCATCTTTCCAGATATACCAATCCCGTTTCGGGTTATCTTTTGCCGCGCTGGACTCGACAAACCAGGGATGTTCATCGGAAGTATGATTCACCACCAGATCCAGAATCAGTTTCATATCGCGGGCATGGATCTCCTGCAGTAGGCGGTCGAAGTCGGCCATAGTGCCAAACTCAGCCATGATCTCCTGATAATCACTGATATCGTAGCCATTGTCATCATTGGGTGATTTGTAGGTCGGGCAGATCCAGATGATATTAATACCCAGGAATTTAAGGTAATCCAGGCGCTCGCTGATCCCGTTTAGATCACCAATACCATCGCCGTTGGAGTCCATAAAACTGCGCGGATAAATTTGGTAAACAACCGCTTCTTTCCACCATTGCCGGGAGGCGTTATTATTTGTTTGTGGCATCGTATAAAACCTTATTACAATTAACGTGATGTAAAAATGGACAATTACCCTCCTGCTTATATTACACGTTATGCGTCTGAGGTGAAGGAGCCCTTTTAAGGGGAAGGTTACGGGCCGAGTAACAAAATTACAGAACTTAACTTTGCTTGATAGCAATGGCAAAGGGCTCATGGGCGCGAGGAGCTCGAACACTGCGTGTAATTGCTGAACAGACCGTTCTTGCAGCGAAGCATCAAGCCTCAATGACACGGATTCTGCGGTAAAGTTAATGATTACCCGCACTCGGTCATTGTCAAGGGCGCTGATAGGCAAACAGTTGTTTATGGGCAGCGAACAGCGGTTGATAATCACCATAGACCATCACGGCTGCAGTGCGTTTTTTATAAAGGTTAAGGCTTTCGATATCCTGATAATCAGCAATGGAATCAAACTGCACGTTGGTGATGCACCTCACCACCCACGGTTTAAACTATGCGTTGCTCTAGGAAAATAACAGGTATTGGCTAGACAGCAACTTTATGCTCATCAATACAGACATGGTCACAACCAGTGGCTTAATCAACTTACTGCCTTTGTTTATTAGTAACTTGGAGCCAAGCGTCGCGCCTATTGCCTGACCAACCAGCATAATCGCACCAAGCATCCAGATAACTTTACCGCCGAGTGCGAAGAAAATCAGCGATGCTATATTGGTTGAGAAATTCAGTACTTTGGCATGTGCGGTGGCCTTGGACAGCCCATAGCCAGATAATGATACAAATGCCAAGGCAAAAAAACTGCCTGTTCCCGGCCCAAAGAAACCATCGTATAAACCGACAGTTAATGCTGCAGTTAAAGCAAATAAACCCGGTGTCAGCAGTTGCTGGCGATCATCTTCACTGATCTTTTTAGAAAACAGAAAGTAAGCGCCAATCGCTAAGATTAAAAGCGGCAATAACCTCTCCAGTATTGTTGTATCGATTAACTGTACGGCAATCGTGCCCGCCGCAGCGCCTAAAAATGCACAACAGATGGCCAGTTTCATCTGTGAAATTTTGACCATTCCCTTACGGATAAAATAGTAGCTGGCAAAAAAACTGCCGCCACAGGCTTGCAGCTTATTGGTTGCCAGAGCTGCGGTTGGCGGAAGCCCCGCCCACATTAAAGCCGGAATAGTCAATAAACCACCTCCTCCTGCAATTGCATCGATAAAACCGGCTAACACAGCTGTCGCAAATAACAGGGTGATAATTTCATAGGAGAGTTCAATAGTCATAGGTGGCATTGCTCAGTTAGGTAAATAGAAAATGGCCATCATTAGACTTTCTTTGCAAAAATTGCGCAAACGAGTTATTTTCTTGATTGCGTGAGATATTCTCACATTAATTTATTTTGGGATTAATATGCGTTCTGATTTACCACCACTCAATTCCCTGCTGGCATTTGAATCTGCTGCCCGGCACTTAAGTTTTAGCAAAGCAGCAAACGAGCTGTTTGTGACTCATGGTGCAATCAGCAAACAGATAAAAGGGCTGGAAGAGTATTTATCGGTACCTTTATTTATACGTCAGCATAAAAAACTGTTGCTTAGCGACGACGGTGAGCGTTACCTGCCTAAAATATACAATGCCCTACAGGCAATAAGGCAGGCGAGTGATGAGATAAAGTCACAGAATATGCGTGATCAGGCATTGGCAATTAATGTTCTGCCCAGTCTGACTATGAACTGGCTGATACCGCGTATGGGGGAATTTAGGGAGCGTTATCCGCATCTTTATGTGGATCTTTCCATTGGTGATTTTAAGGTTGATTTTGATAAAAAGCATTATGATATTGCGATTAGGAGTGCGACCAGTGCGCCGACAGAGGCGAACTATATAAAATTGATGGATGAAGATCTCTGTCTGGTGTGTTCACCTAAGTTGAGCAAACAACTCAAAACAATAGCAGATATTAATCAGCTGACCTTATTAAAACATACGACTCGTCCTGAATTATGGCCATACTGGTCTAAGAAGGTAGGGGTTAACTTAACCGCACAAAACATATTCGGCGTTGAGCATTTTTATATGCTGAGTCAGGCCGCGGTTAACGGCATGGGGATAGCCCTTATCCCACGTTTTTTTATCGAAGATCAGTTGGCCGATGGCAGTTTGGTGATCCCCTTTAACCTCTCTTTTAAGAGCCCATATAGTTATTACGTACTTACCCCGAAATCGGCTAATCTATCGTTAAAAGCGCAGTTGTTTATCGATTGGCTGTTGGAACTATTTTCTTCCTATCGAAATTAGTTCCACTCTAACTATTAATACAACTCTCTTTTGAGTATACAATGATGGTTCTCAACGGGGTGCTTAGGCTGAGAATAAAACCCGTAGACCTGAACCAGATAATACTGGCGTAGGAATTGAGCTTATCAGTACCGTTGCAATGATATGCTCCCCAAATTTTCTGCTTTCACATTATAGATGGAGTGCATCGTGAAAAAGTATATTCCCTTGATTGTTATTTCTACCCTTATTTCCATGTCAGCAGCTGCTGAGAAGCTGGTTGTTTATACCTATGATTCCTTCGCTTCGGATTGGGGGCCAGGCCCTGGGGTTAAACAGGCTTTTGAAAAAAAATGCGCCTGTGATTTGGAATTTGTGGCATTGGATGATGGCGTGTCAGTTTTAAATAGGCTGCGCTTAGAAGGTAAAAACAGTAAAGCCGATATTGTATTGGGGCTGGATAATAACCTGATGGCTGAAGCTAAAAAGACCGGGTTATTAGCCGAGCATCAGGTCGATACTAGTCAGGTCAAACTGGCAGATGGCTGGTCTGACAGTACATTTGTACCTTTTGATTATGGTTATTTTGCTTTTGTATATAATAAAGAAACCTTACTTGAGCCGCCTAAAAGTCTGCGCGAGCTGGTTGAACAGCGCCAGGATATTAAAGTCATTTATCAGGATCCGCGTACTTCTACACCGGGGCAGGGGTTGATGTTATGGATGAAGTGGGTTTATGGGGATAAAGCTGATCGCGCCTGGCAGCAGCTTGCCAAAAAAACGGTCACAGTGACTAAAGGCTGGTCAGAGGCCTATAGTATGTTTTTAAAAGGGGAAGCAGATATGGTGCTTTCTTACTCCACTTCACCGGCTTATCATATTATTGCTGAAGGGGTTGATCAGTATGCCGCTGCCGATTTTTCAGAGGGACATTACACCCAGGTGGAAGTCGCTGCAAAAGTTAAAAGCAGCAAAAAGGCCAAACTTGCAGATCAGTTTATGGCATTTATTGTCAGTGATGAATTTCAATCTCTTATGCCGACCGGCAACTGGATGTATCCGGTGACCGATATCGCGCTGCCTGACGGTTTTAAAAACCTTAGCAAACCCAAGAATGCTTTTTCATTCACTGCCGAACAGGTCGACAGTAATCGAAAAGCATGGATAAGAGAGTGGCAGAGTGCATTGATTCAATAACGACCGTCTCTTTATGCGTTTTAAAAAGGTTAGCTTGCCCGGTTTAATCATTGCCGGGTTTATCTGTATTTTTGTCATTGCTGCTATTTCGGCTTTATTATTTTATGCGCCGGGTTTAAATCCTGCCGACCTTTGGCAGGATCCTTATTACCGTCATGTGACAAAATTCAGCTTTTATCAAGCATTTTTATCCACCATAATAAGTGTCGGCCTGGCTATTCCCGTCGCCCACGCACTCTCCCGGCGGGATTTTTTTCTTAAGCCTTTTTTACTTAAATTATTCGCCACAACCCTGGTTTTACCTGTGTTAGTCGGCGTTTTTGGCTTGTTATCTATTTATGGCAACAGTGGCCTGATCGCGCAATTATTATTGACTGTGGAGCAGGAGTTACCCTTCTCTATTTATGGTTTAAACGGCATCTTGCTCGCCCATGTTTTTTTTAACTTACCCTTTGCAACGCGCTTGTTACTACAATCTTTACAATCTATCCCCGTTGAGCATCACAAATTATCCACGCATCTTGGTATCAGCCATTGGAACAAATTTAAACTGGTTGAGTGGCCTTGTTTACGGCAGCAGCTGGCCCATGTCTGCGGGCTGGTTTTTATGCTTTGTTTTACCAGTTTTGCGACGGTAATGGCATTAGGCGGCGGGCCAAAAGCCACCACTATCGAACTGGCGATTTACCAGGCGATTAAGTTTGATTTTGATTTACAATCCGGGGCACTGCTGGCGTTATGGCAAATAGTGCTGTGCGGCACCCTGACCATAGTGATTCAGCGTTTTTCCCGGCTCATTCCGGTCACAGCAACTGCCAGCAAGGCGAATGTGTATCTATTCAGTGATAACAGAGCTGCTAAAATTTGGGACTTTGTCTGGATAAGTCTGGTGCTTGTGCTGGTCGTTCCGCCGTTAATGATGGTGGTGATCAATGGTCTGAATGCCGAGTTTATCAATATTGTCACTGCATCTGCATTCTGGGGGGCACTGGTTAATTCATTTTCTATTGCCATTTTTGCTGCTGTGATTGCTCTGTTTGCCGGCTTCTTTATGCTTATTACCAGTCGTTCCTGGCGATTAATCGGCCTGCATTTTAAAGCGGATAAGCTGGAGTTAGTGGCTACTATTATTTTGGTGACTCCGGGGCTGGTGATCAGCACCGGTCTTTTTCTGCTATTGCGGAATATAACTGATATATTCAATATGGCTATGGTGATTGTCATTGCAGTGAATGCGCTGATGGCATTACCTTATGTGATTAAAACACTTGCTCAGCCTATGCTGCAGACTGCTCAACAATATGACCAGTTATGTGCCAGTTTGGGTATGTTTGGATGGTCACGTTTTTACCTGATTGAGTGGCGCGCGATCAAGCGTCCCATAGTGCAGGCTTTTTCTATCAGCTTTGTGTTATCGATGGGAGACTTAAGTGCGATTGCCTTATTCGGCAGCCAGGATTTTAGAACCTTGCCTTTGTATCTATTACAATTACTTGGTAGTTATCAGATGGATGCCGCAGCGGTTGTATCTCTGTTTTTATTAGTGTTGAGTATTACTATTTTTAGTTGCATTGAAAATATCAGCAGTAACGCTTTAAAAAATAATGTTAGAGGATAAATATGATCCACTTTGACAAGGTTAAGTATCGCTATCAGCAGGACGAATTTAATTTTGATGTAGAAATCTTGCCGGGTGCTATTGTCGCTGTGCTGGGAGAGAGTGGGGCGGGTAAAAGTACCCTGTTAAATTTAGCTGCAGGTTTTATTCGACCGCTCAGTGGCGATATTCTTATTGCCGGAAAATCCGTCGTGGATAGTGAACCGCATCTTAGGCCGGTAGCGATGTTATTCCAGGAAAATAACCTGTTTGCGCATTTGACGGTGGCAGATAATATTGGTCTGGGATTACATCCCGGACTTAAATTAACCCCGCCAGAGCGTGAGCAGGTTCGCCTGATGGCCAGGCAGGTGGGGGTGGATAAACTGTTAACGCGTTTTCCCGAGCAGATATCCGGAGGGCAAAAACAGCGGGTCGCTCTGGCGCGCTGTTTTATACAAAATAAACCGCTGCTGTTACTCGACGAGCCTTTTTCAGCGCTGGATCCGGTTTTACGCGAAGAGATGTTAACCATAGTCCGGGAGTTATCTGCAACAAAAAAGGTGACCGTCTTAATGGTTACTCATCATCTTTCTGATGCTTTGAATATCGCGTCACACTATCTGTTTGTCGATAAAGGAGCAGTCACCACTGTTGAAAAGATCGCAGCACTGACAAAGTCCAATGAGCAGGAGAGTTTATATAAATTTGTACAGGCGGGCTTGTAATACCAAATCCGATAATTATCTATTCATTTATGCTTGTTAAAATGAATGCTAGCTAGACATAAAACTACGTTTTAGTCTTTGTTATTGATTTTGTAATTAGAACAACTAGTTACTGCAATCAATGCCTTGCTTTCATCC
>NZ_JBFGZY010000172.1:0-7664 GCF_041586535.1 Psychromonas sp.
AAAAAAGGACTTACAGAGCTCGCCCGCTCATAACTCTAGACTGTCGTCTAATTCGCTCCGCGCCCCTGTGATTTAAACAAAAGGGTATAACTTCAGTAACGTTTATGAGTACTTTGCCGGTTTAACTGCTGTAAATAATCAAGTTTAGCGGCAATCTGTTTTTCAAAACCACGGTCGCTTGCCCGGTAGAACTTTGTCCCCTGCAGAGCCTCCGGCAGATAAACTTCGCCGGCAGCAAATGCACCGTCTTCATCATGGGCATAACGGTAACCTGTACCATGATTCAGCTCTTTCATTAATTTAGTCGGCGCGTTACGCAGATGTAACGGCACCTCATATTCCGGGAAATCTTGCACAGCCTGCTTAGCCATCGCAAAGGCAGTATAAACAGCATTACTTTTCGGGGCAGCAGCGCAATAAACGATCGCCTGAGCAATCGCCCGTTCACCTTCATAGGCACCGATTCGCGAAAAACAATCCCACGCGTTGATGGCGATCTCCATGGCGCGCGGATCCGCATTGCCGATATCTTCAGAGGCAATGGCTAACAGTCTGCGTGCAACATAAAGCGGATCACATCCACCAGCTAACATGCGCGCATACCAGTAAAGTGCCGCGTCGGGATCTGAGCCGCGCACCGACTTATGAAACGCGGAGATCAGGTCGTAAAACAAGTCTCCCTGTTTATCAAAACTCACTCCTTCACGCCCGGCAATCTCTTTTAACAGTTCTAAAGTAATGACCACGCTTTGCTGCGAATCAGCCCCCATATCTGCCAGCAGCTCCAGATAGTTAAGCGCTTTGCGCGCATCCCCCTGCACCAGTTGCGCGAGTTTTTCTTTTACATCACCGACAAATTGAATATTTTTGCCTGCTAAACCCTCAGTTGAACCACAGGCCTGGTCGATAACCGCCATTATTTCAGTTTCAGTTAACTTTTTTAATAAATATACCCGGGCTCTGGAAAGCAACGCATTATTCAGCTCGAAGGAGGGATTCTCCGTGGTTGCCCCGACAAACAATATAGTGCCGTCTTCAATAAAGGGTAAAAAAGCATCCTGCTGGCTTTTGTTAAAACGGTGTACTTCATCAACGAATAACAAAGTACGAATACCGCCGGCACGATTTTGCCGGGCAATGTCGATCGCTGCGCGGATCTCTTTTATCCCGGAAGTCACTGCGGACAAGCGCTCAACATGAGCATGACAGTAGGTCGCAATCAGTTCCGCCAGAGTGGTTTTGCCTGTACCCGGCGGCCCCCATAAAATCATGGAGTGCGCCATGCCGTTTTCCAGGGCATTACGTAACGGCTTGCCGGCGCTGATAATATGTGACTGGCCAATATAATCATCGAACACTTTGGGCCGCATGCGCGCCGCCAGCGGCTGAAAATCATTATTGGCTGCAAAAAGATCTCTCATCAACGCTGATCGTCTATTTCCACGCCATCGGGAATAGCAAATTCAAAGAAATTATTATTCCATGATGTAACCGGGGTTTTATGCTTTAAAGTAAACTCACTGCGCTGGCCCTGCGCTTCCAGGACCACAAATTTACTGACCTTGCCGGCATTATTAAACTCAAAGATAAATGTTCTGTCCTGCGCTGAGCCGCTGATATCGGTCACTGTGAACTGATTATCGGCTCTGCTAACCCGGTAGTTAGCCCATTGCGCATCATTAGCCCCGGAAAGCAGAATAAACGGCGTTCCCTGGATCGCATCACTTAAGTTAAGCAGGGTCACCTGTTCGATGAACGGGCTGTACATCCACATGGTCTGGCCGTCAGAGACAATTAAATCCTCCTCTGGCGAAGTCACTTCCCAGCGGAATTTACCCGGACGGGAGATAGCTAAGGTGCCCAAACTATCATTTAATATTTTACCTTCCGGGCTGCTGACGCGCTGTGAAAAATCCGCATTGAGGGTGCTGAATTTTGCTAATTTTTCTTTTAATAACTGCGCATCGCTTGCGGCATTCACGGCAACGGAAGTTAATGAAATTAACAGGGTAAATAGTAGAGCAGAAAACTTTTTCATCATTTTAATCCTTAACTGGCGGCGGCGCGAGCACATCGCGATTACTGTTGGCACCTGATGGTGCGCTGATCACGCCCTGTGCCTGCAGCTGATCCACCAGACGCGCGGAACGGTTGTAACCGATTCTGAATTTACGCTGTATACTGGAGATCGATACTTTACGAGTTTCAGTAATAAATTCAACTACTTCATCAAATAAAGCATCAATCTCGTTATCATTTTCGGCTTCTTCACCCGGTAATAAGGTATCCAGCCCACTGTCACCGTCAATAATCTCCTGCACATAGTTCGGCTCACCGCGTTTTTTCCAGTCAGCGACCACGCGATGCACTTCGTGGTCATCAACAAAAGCTCCATGGACACGGATCGGTACCCCGACGCCCGGCGGCATATACAACATATCACCGTGACCTAACAGCGTTTCCGCGCCCTGCATCCCCAAAATCGTTCTTGAGTCAATTTTACTGGATACCTGAAAAGCAATACGGGTGGGAATATTCGCCTTAATCAAACCGGTGATCACATCTACCGATGGACGCTGGGTTGCCAGGATCAGGTGAATACCCGCAGCACGTGCTTTCTGGGCAATACGGGTGATTAACTCTTCACATTTTTTACCGACAATCATCATCATATCGGCAAACTCATCCACAACCACCACAATATTGGGTAATTTTTTTAATTCAGGTGCCGTCGGGTCCATGCTGTCTCCCTCTTTCCAGAGCGGATCAGTTAATGGCGTGCCGGCTGCAGCCGCTTCTTTTACTTTACTGTTGTAACCAGCTAAGGTTCGTACTCCGATTTCAGAGAGCAGTTTATAGCGGCGCTCCATTTCGCCCACACACCAGCGCAGTGCATTGGCCGCGTCTTTCATGTCGGTAACCACTTCGGCTAACAGATGCGGGATCCCTTCATAAACGCTTAATTCAAGCATTTTCGGGTCAATTAAAATCAGACGAACATCTTCCGGTGCGGATTTATATAATAAACTGACCAGCATACAGTTCACCCCGACCGACTTACCCGAGCCCGTTGTACCGGCAACCAGAAGATGCGGCATTTTTGCCAAATCAACCACCACCGGCTGCCCGGAAATATCGGCGCCAAGTACCATACTTAAATTGGATTTACTCTCCTGAAAGGCTGCGCTGCCCAGTACTTCTGAGGAGTAAACAATCTCCCGGTACTTATTGGGTAACTCCAGCGCGATCACCGATTTTCCGGGAATTTGATCCACCACGCGCACACTCATGGCAGAGAGTGCCCGTGCCAGATCTTTTTCTAAACTGGTCACCGTACTCACTTTCATACCCGGGGCTAAATCAAGTTCAAAACGGGTGATTACCGGCCCGGGTAAGACATTGACCACTTCCGCTTTAATTTTAAATTCAAGCAACTTAGCTTCAACCAGACGGGCGGCATTATCCAGATCTTCCTGGGAAACCGGATGCACTTTTTTGTCCGGGCGATCCAGCAGTTCAATACTCGGGAAAGGCGCTAAATTTTCATCTATTTTGCGTTTAATAACCGGCCTTGCATGCTCCGGCAGATGATTGAAGTCATTTTTAGCCGCTTGCTTGACTTGTTGAGGCGCTGTTTTTACTTGTGCTGGTGCTGTCTGCTCCGGAGCTGCTTGCTGCTCTGTGAGAAAAGGCGGTATCTCCTCAGATTCTAAGGGCTCAAAAGAGAAATCAGGGAGATCATTTTTTTCATCCTCACCAAGATCAAAGGGAGCATCAAAATAATCATCATTAATATCAGGATCATCAAAATGCATTGTTTCGTTTTGCTCGGCAAACGTGTTATCCAAAGTCTCTACCGGCTGTGGCTGAACACGCTGCTTTTTACGCTTAACCCTGGGCGTCTGCGCAATCTGGTCAATTGCAGATTGTTGTTTTTCGGCATTACGCTTTTCTTTCCAACTGGCAAATTTTCCCGGCAATGCACATAACCAGTTAAACAAGTTGATCACCTGCGCGCCAAGCGTATCGATTAAACTCAGCCAGGAAAAACCGAGCAGTAAGGTTGTACCTGAAATCAGCAGGGTTAAAAGAATAAAATTAACCGCCAATAAACTGAAAAAACCTAACATACTCTGGGCGATAATATCGCCAATTAAGCCACCCGAAGGGTAATAATGGTAATCATCAAAGTTCAGGGACGCTAAGGCCGTTGTGCTGAAAACGGTAAAAATAAAACCGATAATCTTCAGGCCAAGATTTAAAAAATCAATATCCAGGGTAAATTTAGGCTTCCATAAAAAGAGCCAGGCACAGGTAGCAATCAGCGCGGGGATAAAATAAGCCAGCAGACCAAAACCATAAAACAGGATATCGGCTATCCAGGCGCCAACCTTACCACCGCCATTGTGAATTTCTGCTACCCATTGCTGCTGAGACCAGCTTGGATCAACAGGTGAAAAGGTGAACAATGAAATGCAGATAAATATGGAAACAAAAGCACAGGTAATTATTCCTACTTCTAATAATTTTTGCACACCGGAGAGCCGGTTAAGAAAGTTGTTTTTCGACAAAAGAATGTTCCTGTTAAAAATAATGAAAAAATTAATTAATCTATCTGCTTCTGTAAATAACTCAGGTTAAGTGTGAATACTTATATTTTACTGCTTTTGGGCCGTGGGCTTTAGCCCGCATAAAAAAACAAGATGCGGACTAAAAAAAGGAGTCGCAGAGCTTCTCCGCTCATGACAACAGACTGGCGTCTTATTCGCACCTCGCCCCGAGTAATTCAAATAAAAGCAATAAGTTCTCTACACCGTTGTTATTACCTGAGCCAACTGCACAAGCATGTTAATCTAAAAAATCATCCGGCAGCTGATGACGTAAACGCAGCCAAATTTTACCGCTGGCAAAAGCTGAATCGCGGACTACCTGCATAATCTGGCCTATCTCCCCCTTCTCTAATACCACTTTAATTTCAGAGTAAAAAGCCAGTGCAATAGATTTAGCCTCGGTATTGGAAAAGTAAAAACGCCCAACCCGGCGATACAAGTCCTGCAACCCATTTAAAATCAAAACATAAATCATATTGTTAGAGGAAACCGCGACCTGATGGTAAAAACGGTAATCAAATTCTGTAAACACCTCGCTGTCGGCATCAATAGAAGGCACATCCTCTAAAAAAGAAAGCACACTTGTGGCGTTATGTTTTGCCGCCATGCGCAAAATAATTGCGCTCACATTGGTACGTACGGACATCAGTTGATCAATATAATCCCCACGGCTGGCAATATCAAGGCGGGTAATGGTACTTAAAACATTTAGACTGGAGGTTTCCCAAAAATCATTAACTTTGGTTGATTTACCGTGGCGGATAGTTATCCAGCCATCTTTTGACATGCGCTGCAGCACCTCACGCAGGGTTGTCCGGGTCACCCCTATTTTATCAGCAAGCTCACGTTCCGGGGGTAATTCTGAATGTACTGCAATAGAGCCGTTCCAGATAGACTCTATCAGGTACTGTTCAGCGACATCCGCCGGCCCTTTTGTTTTTTTTATCATGTAATTATCGCCATTGCTTTTTTATTTTTATATTCTATCACGACTTTATACATCAAGTGCAAACAGTCAACTGTGAGACTCTTCACAGGCAAAATACTCAATCCCGCCATTAATGCCTTTTCATTTATTACTGGAGAGTGATAATCTTCATAATTAATTGTTTTTCATATTAGGAAGCATTGTGTTATTCACTTTAAAAAACCTTTCCAAACAACGCTGGTCGTGGTTATTACTGGCCGCCAGTGCGCTCTCTCTTGAACTGTGCGCTTTATATTTCCAGCACGTTATGCTTTTAGAGCCCTGTGTGATGTGCATTTACGAACGTATCCCAATGATCGGTATTATCCTCTCGGGTTTACTCGGTGCCAGTGCGCCGCATAATATAGTGCTGCGTTTAAGCGCTTTTTTATTATGGGCAGTCAGTGCTGTCTGGGGACTTTTATTAGCGATAGAGCATACAGATTACCAGTTTAATCCCTCCCCCTTTGCCACCTGTGATTTTTTCCCTAATTTTCCAAGCTGGGCACCTTTGCACGAATGGATGCCCTGGTTATTTAATCCAACCGGTGATTGTTCTGAAATCGTCTGGCAATTTTTAGGTTACTCCATGCCGCAATGGTTAATTGTGAGTTTTTCAATATACATCGCATTATTTGCGGTTGTTGCCTTTTTTGCCTTGTTGGGCGCTAAAAAGTAACTTTTATATATTTTGCAAGTGCGCCTTTTAGGTGCGCGAGCACACCCTACGTTTGAGTCACCGGTTTATCATGTGATTAATCTGTAGGGCGCATTTAACTCTTCGACATCTTGCCGGAAAGTGCTTTGAATTGTAGTTCAGCCTTTGGGACGCGGAGCGAATTAGACCACAGTCTAGTATCATGAGCGGAGGAAGCTCTGCGACTCCTTTTTTCAGTCCGCATGAGGTAAATTTAAAACTAAAAAATGCGGACTGAAGTCCGCGCCCCAAGACCACGAATAAATAAATGGTGCGCGAGCACACCCTACAATTGCAGATTTGATCATAAATCTTACGGCTGTGGTACATGCCGTGCGCCACCAGCACTGCTCAATAAAATTATACTGGTGCAGAAATTGCGGTCTATGCCACTTTTCTAAAATAAACTGCGTGCAGCATTGTTTAAAACAAGTTAGCGTTTAATACTACTATTATACTACATTTAAACTTCAAGGCTAAAGAGATGACAGAGAATGAATTAAAACAAGCAGCAACGGAACTATTAAATAGACGTGTCGCGGGTACTAAAGCGGACAGACTGGAAGAAAGTATTCGTCCGATCTCAGCTGATGATGCATTGCAGATACAGCAGCAGATGATCCAGCTACGGGCAGATACGGTAGGCGGCTGGAAATGTCTGCAACCAATCGCAGAAGATCAGTTTATTGTTGCCCCCATTTTTTCCGATACGATACAGCAAGGCGGACAATGCGCTCTATTTGCGGATAACGGTGTTGTGCGTATCGAGCCGGAAATCGCCTTTGTATTAGGTAAGGACTTACCCGCACAACAAGAAGATTACAGCAAAGCACAAATAGACGAAGCTATTGCCAGCAGCCATATGGCACTGGAATTAATGCAGGGACGTTATGCTGATGGCATCGACGTCCCCTTTAATGAAAAATTAGCCGATGGTTTATTGAACCAGGGTTTATTTATCGGTCCTGAGATCAGTAAATCAGACGCTTATAACGCAAGCAAAATAAACATCACGGTTAAACAGGGTGAACAGAAACAACAGTTCGCTGGCACACATCCCAATACCCTGCCGCAGATTCCTCTGTACTGGCTAATTAATTTCATGAGTAAACGCGGCAGCAGCTTTAAAGCCGGTGAAGCGATTATTACCGGCTCTTATGCAGGTATTGTCGAAGTGGCATTTGCTCAGCCAACAGAAATTGAATATGAAAATCTTGGCAAATATACTGTTGAGTTTAAAGCAATCAAATAATACCAAATCCGATAATTATCTATTCATTTATGCTTGTTAAAATGAATGCTAGCTTCGTTATTGATTTTGCAATTAGAACAACTAGTTACTGCAATCAATGCCTTGCTTTCATCCATTTTTCCTACGCCTAAATAGATC
>NZ_JBFGZY010000173.1:0-7629 GCF_041586535.1 Psychromonas sp.
CGGATCATGTGGCGGTGCTGCGCTAGATGCCCTGACGACTTATATCGAGCAACAAAATAGACCTAAGTAACGTTAATGCTTCGCATCAATGATTTTCATCACCGCCATGAATGACGGTGTTTTTCATCTAAATGGATAAAAATTTTGCTATTCAGACTTTTTTATCGCAAGTCCGCAACAATCTGACAGACTGCATCAAGACAGGAGGCGCCAAGCTTAGCGCTTCTTTCTGGGGACCACCCCTGCGCCGGATTAGGTGTTTCAATAGTATCTTTAAAAGGCATTTCCAGGGTTAGCGCGAGGCAATTAAAGGTTTCAGCAATATAATTCGTGCAGACAGTCATATTCGCCTGACCAGGTTTACTGACCGGATATCCTTTTTCCATTTGAAAATCTGGATTTACCTGCATCAGGGTCTTAGCAAAACGATCCTGTAAAGCGGCTAACTGTTCATTCCAACTGGGGATGCCCTGTGCCCCGGCAATGAAGTTATAGGGTAACGCTTCATCACCGTGTACATCCAGACAAAAATCGACGCCGATTTTATGCATTTTTTGACGTACGAAATATACCTCCGGACTCTTTTCCAACGTCGGCGTTAGCCATTCCCGATTTAGATTCACACCCAGCGCATTGGTTCTTAAATGACCGCGACGGCTGCCATCCGGGTTCATATTCGGCACAACATAAAAAATAGCCTGTTCTAATAATGCCCTTGAAATTGAGTCATTTTCATCCAATAAACGCTTTACGAAGCCTTCTATCCACCAGGATGCCATGGTTTCGCCGGGGTGCTGCCGCGCATTGATCCATATTTTCTTTTTATCTGCGTCAGGCCTGCCAGATATTGCAGGATTGCTGATAATCAGCTGATCCAAATCCTGTCCGTCCAGCGTTTTCCCCAGAGTATCAAGTTGTACTTTAGGGTCCAAGATAACGTTACCGATAAAATCGCCATAACGCTCCATTGAATAAGGCGCAAAATAAGCGTAGTACACAGACTGAAATTCGGGCTTATGATCAATTTGAAAAATACCGTCCCGATAGCTGCTATCCACTCTGAACCAAAAAACCTTATCGTAGGAAGCAACGGCTTGATAACCCTGCCAGCCTTCAACATAGGACGCATCTGCGGCATTGATAATTTTTAATGAGCAATTCTTACCCTGAGCACCGCTTAATCGAAAATAAAACCACTGATAAAAATCACTATTATGATCTTTATTTATCTGTAACTGAATATCAGCCGGGTTTTCACATGTCAGACAGCGGATATTTCCCCCGTCAAAATTACTGTTGATAAACATCGAGTACAATTTCCTTATTAACAATGATGAAACAAAACTTTACATAACAATAGAGTAGTCAATCTCAACCAGCTCTATATTACAACCTATAAATCATATTTTGACTAAATTAATCATACATACAGGCTCTATACTCAAGCTGATAAGAGTTTTCATTTGTAAACATGGGGGGAACCAAGTGATGGAGATAAACAAAGTAATAAACAGCACCATTGTAAAAACTTACCATCAGCAAACTAAACATTATGCAGATCGTCCTGCGCGATCCAGCGGCTATATGGATTGGGCAAATCAGCCTGTTCCATTTCGTTGTTATTCAGGTGCCAGGGAAATTCAGCTTCCGCTAATAGACAAAGATCCAGGCTTACCCTATAACGCGCTTTATAAAATAAACGCCGTTTCCCCCATCAATTTATTCTCTATTTCAACTCTATTGTCTTTGAGTATGGGTTTGTCTGCCTGGAAAAAATATGAAAGCAATGAATGGGCATTGAGAATAAATCCGTCGAGCGGAAATTTACACCCGACCGAATGTTATTTATTGCTACCGGGTTTTTCCGACAAACCGGCTTGCCTTGCGCATTACCATCCTTATCTGCATATTTTGCAGGAAACAGCTATTTTGAATCAGCAGCAATGTGAGGATTTTAATGCCTTAGGCGGTTTTGGCCTGATACTGACCAGCATTACCTGGCGGGAAGCCTGGAAATATGGCGAGCGAGCTTATCGTTATTGCCAACACGATGTCGGCCACGCTTTGGCGGCATTACGTTTTGCCTGTAATCTCAACGGTTGGAAAATGACGCTGATTCCCCAAGTTCATGAGCAGGAATTAAATGATTTTTTAGCACTTGATACTATTGTCGGCGAAGAAGAGTGTGCGGATTGTCTGTGTTGGATTGATGTTAAAGAGATTGATAGCGATAGCATTAGCCAGTGGTTTAAACAGCAAAAATTACTTAACCATCAACATAAAGCTAATCGGCTCAGTGCGCAACATGTCGACTGGGAAATAATTAAACGCGTACAGCAGGCCTCTCGGTCACAAGGCCAAGTGAGCAGATTAACAACGCAGAGGCCTGAAAGTAATCCAGCCCAGCTAAATTCGCCATACGGCGCTGAAGACATCATCAGAAAAAGACGCAGCGCACAGCGATATAGTCAACAAAACAGTAAAACAGATATGCCCGTTTTTCTGCACATGTTAAGCAGAACATTAGCGAGTAAGGGCTGCCCTTTTGATCTGTTCCCGTATCCCTCAAGGGTACATCTCATCCTTTTTGTCCATGCAATAAATGGTCTGGAATCGGGTCTTTATATTTGGCTAAGAAATACACAACACCTACAGGATTTAAAGCAACAGTGCCATACCAACTTTGACTGGTTACTTGTTGAAAAAGGTTACCCACTGTACCGCTTAGAAAAAGGAAATTTTAGAGAAAAAGCACAAACCATTAGCTGCAACCAGGCGATTGCCGGTGACAGTGCCTTTAGTTTGGGAATGATCGCGCAATTTGATGCAGTGATAGATGAGGATCCAAGTAGTTATCCGCGCTTATTTTGGGAAACAGGTTTGATTGGCCAGGTACTGTATTTAGAAGCTGAAGCGTTTGATTTAAGAGGCACAGGGATTGGCTGTTTCTTTGATGATCAACTCCATGACTTACTCGGGGTTAAAAATAAGTCCTGGCAATCACTTTATCATTTTACCGTTGGCAAACCTCTGGATGATTTACGCTTGGAAACTAAGGCTCCCTATTACCACCTTCGCAGCGTTCAAAACTCCAGCGAATCCAAAAATACCGTTAATAGCAAACCGAATGAGTAAGTTTCAGAAATTGTGCAGCCAATATTAAAAGTAGCGGTGCGGACAGGTTCAATTATTTAACTGTTTTTTTTTTTGAGTAAACAAAATAAAGCACAGCAGTAAAAAAGCACACAAGTCAAAGAGAGTTGATGTTAAACCCGTGCTCATTATTGAAAAGAAGATGCACAATAAAGCAGCTGCAATAAGTATATTTTTAAAGCGCATATAGATTCCTTATTATTAAGTCGTAGATATATTATCGTCCTACTTCTATAAACAAAGGAAATATTAAAATAGTCTAAGTCATAACTGTTAGGGTCTATTGATCTTTCACATTTGATTTTTGTTCGAGATAAAAGCCTTGCGACGCAGGGATATTTTATATTTTCCCTTGGATTTTTTAACCGCCAGATGCCAATTTTTTCACCTGCCATAGCTTGTTCTTTTAATGCATGTTTAGGGCCTGTTTATCTTTTATCGCCTTTCCTGCTGGAGGCTGATTTTTTACTCTGGCAAGGCATGAAAATAAAAAAGCACTGCCGGTTAATTAACCGGCAGTGCTTTGAATGATACTTTTTATCGTATGTTACTGCGATTTAATCATCGAAATCATCGCCCAATAATTCTTTTAGTCTTTTTTGCTCTCTGAACTCTTCGATGCTGCGGCGAATTTTCGCTTTTTCCATATCACGTTTTTTTTGCTCTTCTTTGATATCGGTTACGCTGATCTCATCATCGTCACTGCTGACGTTATCATCTTCCCAGTCATCATCTACCCAGTCATCTGAGGCTTGCTCTTCATTATTAAATTGCTGAGAGTTTTTATTTCCCATCTGTAACTCCAAAAATAAATTAATCCGTATCGCTTAGACCAACATAGCAATTATATGCCTGTCTTTTCTGTGGCTAATAATCGCAGTTAAACCTGTTTTTAGTAAAGTAAAAAAACGTGGGTTTTTAGTATTTTTTGCTCTAAAAAATAAAATTTTAATTCCATATGGTTACATGCATTTTATAAAAATTATCCTCCAGATCATCGGGGAAAGAAAAGCAAAGATAGAAAAATATTTACTTGCTATAAATAATATTGAATGAGCCCCGAAGAAAACTTATTTTTTAACTAACCTCAACTCTGAATATTGAAAGCGCCATTGCTTTTAATATTCAGAGTTGAGGTTTTATATTATACAGTGCCGTTAGCTTCGTGTAGTTCAAGGCGACTCATCGTAACAATATCGGGCTACTGGCAGATGATTTAATGCAGAAATACGCGGAAATAGCGGTATTGTATCGATTTGCTTATGCACAGCCGAGGTTAACTACATAATCAATTAAATCAATATCATCGTAACAATATCGGGCTACTGGCAGATGATTTAATGCAGAAATACGCGGAAATAGCGGTATTGTATCGATTTGCTTATGCACAGCCGAGGTTAACTACATAATCAATTAAATCAATAGGTTGAGTTCAATTCCAAGCAACTCAACGAGGAAATAAATAGTTTGTTATTTTATATTAAAGCGCAGATTCGAGTGGTTATAATCAGTTACAGCTATCACAGATATTTATCTGATTCGTAGTGATACCAAATCCGATAATTATCTATTCATTTATGCTTGTTAAAATGAATGCTAGCTTCGTTATTGATTTTGTAATTAGAACAACTAGTTACTGCAATCAATGCCTGGCTTTCATCCATTTTTTCTACGCCTAAATAGATCATCTAATTAACGGAATTGGTATTACTTTGAACATCGCAACCTGCCTTTAACGATCTGCTTTATAATGATTCGATATTTTTAACGATTGCCTTAATTAAAGTTTCGCGTGCTTCTCTGCTGGCCCATGCGGTATGCGGGGTAATCACCAGCCGGAATTGCGCCTGTACGGAAAAATACGGATGATCTTTTTGCATAGGTTCAACGGCCAGCACATCAGTACCATGGTAGATATCCCTATTATCCAGCGCCTTCGCCATGGCCTGCTCATCAATAATACCGCCACGCCCTAAATTCAAAATAACTGCGCCCTTTTTCAGCATTTTTAATTGCTCTTCGGCGATCAAGTTTTCAGTTTGCGCATTCAGCGGAGCATGAATAGAGATAATATCGCAGGTTGATAACAGTTCAGTTAAATCCACCTGTTTGATCCCCTGCTGAGTATTTTTCCCGGAAGTGGAGTAATAGCAGAGTTCACTGCCGAATGCCCTGGCGATTTCAGCTACACGCTGGCCGATTGCACCATAGCCGATAATGCCCCAGCGTTTACCTTTGATTTCGCTGAAGGGACGTTCTATGTGGGTGAAAGAAGAGTTACTGCACCAGGCTTTGGATTGTACAAAATGATCGTAATAACGACTTTGATGGAGTAACTGAAAAAGCAGAGAAAAAGTAGACTGGGCAACGCTATCGGTAGAATAACCGGACACGTTTTTAACCATAACGCCAGCTTTTTCGGCTGCGATCAAATCCACGTTATTGGTGCCTGTTGCAGAAATACAGATCAGTTTCAGTTGCGGACTGGCGTCTATAACTTCCTTATCAATCATTACCTTATTGGTAATAACCACATCACAATCAGCCATATGCGCTAATCGCTGCTGCTTGCTGGTCATTGGATAGTGGATAAATTCACCTAATTTATCAAATAGCGACAGATCACTGTCACCTAATGTGTCTGCGTCCAGTAATACAATTTTCATTTTTTATCCCTGTTTACATATGAAAAATCAATAATACCAATTCCGATAGTTAGATGATCTATTTAGGCGTAGAAAAAATGGATGAAAGCAAGGCATTGATTGCAGTAACTAGTTGTTCTAATTGCAAAATCAATAACGCAGCTAGCATTTATTTTAGCAAGTATAAATGAGTAGATAATTATCGGATTTGGTATAAGCTACTGACGTTATCGTATTGACAAGCAGCTGACAAATAAGAGATATAAAAAAGCCGAATAACATCTCTATTATTCGGCTTTTTCTCAAAATTATTCACTGTTAGATTGGTATATATCGCCACTGAGCACAATCATAGCAGACGCCAACAAGCCATTTTTTAAAGATCTTTTAACATATCCAATGCCACGGCTTCCGCTATTTTAATACCGTCAATACCTGCGGATAAAATACCGCCGGCATAACCTGCCCCTTCACCGCCCGGATAAAGACCTTTCACATTAATACTCTGGTAGTTTTGACCGCGTTTGATCTGCACCGGTGAAGAAGTACGTGTTTCAACTCCAGTTAACATTGCATCCGGGGTGGCAAAACCGCGAATTTTTTTATCAAATGCGGGTAATGCCTCACGAATCGCATCAATTGCAAAATCCGGTAAGCTGGTACTTAAATCGGTCATTTTGACATTGGCTTTAAATGACGGCTCTACGTTTCCATGGGGTTTAGCTTCACTGCCTGCGAGGAAATCTCCGACACGTTGCGCCGGTGCATCATAGCTACTGCCGCCAAGAATGTACGCCTGACGCTCTAATTTACGCTGTAAGGCAATCCCCTGTAACGGATCATTATTAAAATCAGCGGGTGAAAGACCAACCACTATAGCGCTATTCGCATTTCGCTCACTGCGTGAATACTGGCTCATACCATTAGTCACAACCGCTTCTTTTTCTGAGGTTGCACCAACCACCACACCACCGGGACACATACAAAAACTGTAAACGCTGCGACCATTTTTGCAGTGATGTACTAATTTATAATCGGCTGCGCCCAGCAGAGGATGACCGGCATTAATGCCAAACCGGGACTGATCAATCAGCTCCTGCTTATGCTCGATACGGAAACCGATGGAGAAAGACTGCGCTTCAAGGTACACGCCTTTGTCATGCAGCATCTGCACAGTATCGCGGGCACTGTGCCCAATCGCTAGGACAACATGTTTGGAGTTAATCACTTCACCGCCTTTAAGGGTCACCCCGGTAATCTGCGAATCTTCAATATTAAGCTCTTCCACACGGGTTTCAAAACGGATCTCACCACCTAATTCAATGATCTTGCGACGCATACGCTCAACCATGGTCACCAGTTTGAATGTACCGATATGCGGCTTACTCACATAGATAATTTCAGCAGGCGCGCCTGCAGCAACAAACTCCTGTTTTACCTTTAAGCCGAGAAAGTTTGGATCTTTCACCTGGCTATATAATTTACCGTCAGAGAAAGTACCCGCCCCGCCCTCACCAAACTGCACATTGGATTCGGTATTTAACTCCCCTTTACGCCAAAAACGAAAAGTATCTTTAGAGCGCTCGTGTACTGATTTACCGCGCTCCAAAAGAATAGGTTTAAAGCCCATTTGCGCTAAAATCAAAGCGCTAAACAATCCGCAGGGGCCCATGCCGATAACGATTGGACGTTCAGTTAAATTTTGCGGTGCCTGCGCGACATATTTGTATTCAGTATCAGGCGACTGACGGACATTCGGATCTTTAGCAAAGCGGGCCAATATTGCCGCTTCATCAACATCTTTCAGGGTAACATCAAGGGTGTAGATCAG